>NZ_JBXASW010000085.1:0-21106 GCF_058809745.1 Variovorax sp. MPBD4-3 | reverse complement strand
GACGCTGGCTGCGTTGACGGTGCCGGCGCTGATGCTGGTGGAGGTCAGGCTGGTGATCGTGCCGTTTGCTGCGGTGAGATCGGTGGTGCCGACGCTGGCTGCGTTGACGGTGCCGGCGCTGATGCTGGTGGAGGTCAGGCTGGTGATCGTGCCGTTTGCTGCGGTGATGTCGGTGGCGCTGACGCTGCCTGCGGACACGGTGCCCGCGGTGATCGTGGCGGTGTCGATACTGGTCGATGTGAGGGCGCCGATCGTGCCGCTTGTAGCCGTCAGGTTGGTGGCGCTCACACTGGTTGCGTGCACGGTGCCAGCAGTGATGCTGCCAGCGCTCAGCGTAGGCGTGGTGATGCCGGCTCCGGCGCTCAGTACGCCGCTGTTGTTGCTGGTGATATTGAGGAGGCCGTTGCCCGGCGGGTCGACAACCACGGATGCATTGCCGATCGTGACCTGAGCATGCGCCACAGGCAACGTCATCACATAACCAGCCCCCACCAGCACGGATGCAAGAAGGCGGCTGACACCTGCTTTGCGCATGATGGATGAGGAGCGAACAGCAGAGCGCTTGGATGTAGTCATTTGGACCTTTTTTCCTTGATGTATCGATGGCAACTTCCGGCCTTCCACGGCGCTTGGCGCGTGAAAGCAGGGGCGGGTTTCATTGCGTTACCCGGTGCAACCGATGCTAGGAATCGAGGTACTTGCTGAACATCACCGGGATCCGTAGTTCTGCGGTCCCGCGAGCGCTTCGATGCGTGTTCGAAAAAAAGTGGCGATGCCCGCAAAGCCAATGCCCATGCGGCTTCGCGGGCATCACATAAATCCGTGGGCAATGCGCCGACATGCGAAGTCGAGCGTGTTTCGTGTTGCGCGGTGCTACGTAACGCGCGCCCAAAACGCCACGTAACAACTGCGCGAAAACGGCTTTTTCGAGGGCCTCCCAGGACCGCGTTCGACGACCTGTCCGCGCCATTTTTTCCAATGAAATCAAAGTACTACAGGCAGTGGCATGCCTGTTCGCACGGTGCTGTCCCGCGCAGGCATCGTTCCTGCGACATCTGAAACGAAAGACAACATTTCGAAGCTACCCGCGGGTAGCAATCAGCCAGAGGGATGTCGCGTGGTCAATCTGTTTTCGAGCTTTGCCAATGCATACATGGACACGGTTTTCCGTGTCGCCAGGGGAGTGCGGTCATGGAAATGAATATGAGTGTCCGTAGCCAGTCCGTGCGGCCGCTGTCTTCGGTCGCGCAGATGTATGGCGGTGTCTTCCATGCAGCGTTGATCGTGGCCGACGATCTCGCCGTTGCCGATCGCATGCGGCGCATCCTGGCCGAGCTTGCGCCGCGCCGCCGCATCGTGGTGGCGTCGAGCCGCGTCGAAGCCTGCAACCTGCTGGCTGCTCTTCCCTATGACCTCGCGCTGGTCGACATGCGGCTGCCATCGAAGGACGGCATCTCGCTGCTGCACCACGTGCGCCAGAACTACCCGGGCATCGAAAGCGTAGGCATGTCGGACACCGACGATCAGGAACTGGTGGGCGCCGCCATTGCCGCGGGCGCCATCGGCTATCTGCTGACCGAGGTGGACGACATCGAACTCGCATACCTGCTGCGTTCGGTGGAACGCGGCGGCGCGCCGATGGACTCGCGCATTGCAAGGCGCATCCTGGGTTCGATCGCCGCGTCCGCCAAGGCGCGCACGATCGAGCCGATCCGCGTGCAGGAGCAGCGGGAAGAGGCGCCATCGGCCGAGAAGCTGCCGCGCGCCTTGCTGTCGCCCAGGGAACTGAAGGTGCTGCGGCTGATCGCACAGGGCTGGAGCAATCGCCAGATCGCCGATGCGGTCTACCTGTCGGTCAACACCATCGAGTTTCATGCCAAGAGCATCTATCGCAAGCTGTCCGTGAAGTCCCGAACCCAGGCGGTTCATGAAGCGATGCAGCACGGGCTGCTGAACTGAAGACAGCATCAGCGACGGCCCTCGTCGCCATTCGGCGCACCACCTCGAACGGGCCTCTGTGCTCGCCGGCAGGCGGGCAGGGGGTAATACGCCCGTTGAATTCTCCCCCAGCGCCCCGCTACAATCTCCGGTTGACCCTGTTCAAGCCAAGGGTTGGCCCTGCTCCAGCGAAGAAGACAAGAGGATCCCCATGAGTGACATGACCTCCGGCTCGCCCCGGATCGACACAGGCAAACGTACCTGGCTGATCGCGTCCAGTTGTGCCGGCGTGGTGGGTGGCGTGGCAACCGCCATTCCCTTTGTGAGCACTTTCCAGCCTTCGGAGAAGGCCAAAGCCGCCGGCGCAGCGGTAGAGGTCGACATCGCGGGCCTCAAGGTCGGCGAGAAGATCACCGTCGAATGGCGAGGCAAGCCGGTGTGGATCCTCAAGCGCACCCCCGAGCAGGTCGCGGAACTCCCCAAGCTGGACGGGCAGCTCGCCGACCCCCTTTCCAAGCGGCACCCCGACGAATTCACCCCCAAGTACGCACAGAACGAGCACCGTTCGATCAAGCCCGAAGTGCTGGTCGTGGTCGGCATCTGCACGCACCTGGGCTGCTCCCCGAGCGACCGCTTCCAGGCCGGCCCGCAGCCCTCGCTGCCCGCCGACTGGGAAGGCGGCTTTCTCTGCCCCTGCCACGGTTCCACTTTCGACCTGGCCGGCCGAGTCTTCAAGAACAAGCCCGCGCCCGACAACCTGCCGGTGCCGCCGCACATGTACCTGTCGGACACCAAGCTCCTGATCGGTGAAGACTCCAAGAAGGCCTGAGGCGGAAGAAGAACATGGCTGAATTCCACGAGATTTCCCCCAACGCACCAACCGGCGAGAAGCTGCTGAACTGGGTCGACAACCGGTTCCCGCTCAGCAAGCTCTGGAACGACCAGTGGGGCAAGTACTACGCGCCGAAGAACTTCAACTTCTGGTACATCTTCGGCTCGCTGGCCATGCTGGTGCTGGTGATCCAGATCGTCACCGGCATCTTCCTCGTGATGCACTACAAGCCCGACGCGGCCCAGGCGTTCGCATCGGTCGAGTACATCATGCGCGACGTGCCGTGGGGCTGGCTCATCCGCTACATCCACTCGACGGGCGCCTCGGCGTTCTTCATCGTGGTGTACCTGCACATGTTCCGCGGCCTCATGTACGGCAGCTACCGCAAGCCGCGCGAGCTGATCTGGGTGTTCGGCTGCGCGATCTTCCTGTGCCTGATGGCCGAAGCATTCATGGGCTACCTGCTGCCATGGGGCCAGATGTCCTACTGGGGCGCCCAGGTGATCGTGAACCTGTTCGCCGCCATCCCGTTCATCGGCCCCGACCTGGCCCTGCTGATCCGCGGCGACTACGTGGTGAGCGACGCCACGCTGAACCGCTTCTTCAGCTTCCACGTGATCGCCGTGCCGCTGGTGCTGCTGGGCCTCGTGGTGGCCCACCTGATCGCGCTGCACGAAGTGGGTTCGAACAACCCCGACGGCATCGAGATCAAGGCCAAGCGCGGCCCTGACGGCCATCCGCTCGACGGCATTCCGTCGCACCCGTACTACACGGTGCACGACATCTTCGGCGTGGTGGTGTTCCTCACCATTTTCTCGGCCGTGATCTTCTTCGCGCCCGAAGCCGGCGGGTACTTCCTCGAGTACAACAACTTCATTCCGGCCGATTCGCTGAAGACGCCGAACCACATCGCGCCGGTCTGGTACTTCACGCCGTTCTATTCGATGCTGCGCGCGACCACCGACGACATGGTCAACGTGTTCTCGCTGATCATCGCCGCGGGCGCCATCCTGAACTTCGTCAAGGGCAAGTCGGGCACGGCCTTCAAGGTGGCGCTCATCGTGGTGGCCGCCGTGGTCATCTTCCTGCTCAAGTCCTTCGACGCCAAGTTCTGGGGCGTGGTCGTGATGGGCGGCTCGGTCATCATCCTGTTCTTCCTGCCGTGGCTGGACCACAGCGAAGTCAAGTCGATCCGCTACCGTCCGAGCTGGCACAAGTATGTGTACGGCGCTTTCGTCTTCTTCTTCCTGATCCTCGGCTACCTGGGCATCCAGCCGCCGGGCGTCTGGGGCAACCTGGTCATCGGGTCGTTCGCGCTCGACATCGCGCAGACCGTCTCGCAGATCGGCACGCTGGTCTACTTCGGCTTCTTCCTGCTGATGCCGTGGTGGAGCCGCAAGGGCGAGTTCAAGACCGTGCCCGAGCGCGTGGTCTTCGCCGCCCATTGAGACATGCTGCCCAAGAAGAGCTGAGAGACACACGATGAAGAAGAAAAGCATTTCCGGCTGGCTCGCGGTCCTGGGTCTGGCGCTGGGCCTGACCTTCTCCGCAGCCGCGTCGGCCGAGTCCGAAGGCATCGCCTGGGACAAGGCCAACACCAAGACCAACGACATGGCCGCGCTGCAGAACGGCGCCAAGCTGTTCGTCAACTACTGCCTGAACTGCCACTCGGCAGCGTTCATGCGCTACAACCGCCTGCAGGACATCGGCATCACCGAGCAGCAGATCAAGGACAACCTTCTGTTCACGACCGACAAGGTCGGCGAGACCATGAAGGCGAACATCGATCCGCGACAGGCCAAGGAATGGTTCGGCACCACGCCGCCCGACCTCACGCTCGTCGCACGTTCGCGCGCCGGCCACGGCGGCACGGGTGCCGATTACCTCTACACGTATCTGCGCACCTACTACCGCGACGACACCAAAGCCACCGGCTGGAACAATCTTGCGTTCCCCAGCGTCGCCATGCCGAACCCCCTGTGGGAGCTGCAAGGCGAACGCCGCCCGGTCTACACCAAGGTCGAACAGCACGGCCACGAAACCGAAGTGTTCAAGGGCTGGGAGCAAGTCACTCCCGGCACCCTGACACCCGTGCAGTACGACAATGCCGTCGGCGACCTGGTGAGTTACCTGCAATGGATGGCCGAACCGGCACAGAACACCCGCATCCGCATCGGCGTGTGGGTGCTGCTGTTCCTGGCCATGTCGGTGGTTTTTGTGTGGCGACTGAACGCCTCGTACTGGAAAGACGTCAAGTAGTTCCGTCCACGCCGACCGAGCGCCACCCAAGGCGCCCGGTCCCACAGAGTGGGTTGCCAACGCGACCCACTCTTTTTGATTTTTAGGAGTCTCTCGCCATGATGGTCTTGTATTCAGGAACGACCTGCCCCTTTTCCCACCGCTGCCGCTTCGTGTTGTTCGAAAAGGGCATGGACTTCGAGATTCGCGACGTCGATCTCTACAACAAGCCCGAAGACATCAGCGTGATGAACCCGTACGGCCAGGTGCCGATCCTGGTCGAGCGCGACCTGATCCTGTACGAGTCGAACATCATCAACGAGTACATCGACGAGCGCTTCCCGCATCCGCAGCTGATGCCCGGCGACCCGGTCGACCGCGCCCGCGTGCGCCTGTTCCTGCTCAATTTCGAGAAGGAACTGTTCGTGCACGTGTCGACGCTCGAGAACCGCACCGCCAAGGGCAACGACAAGGCGCTCGAAAAGGCCCGCTCGCACATCCGCGACCGCCTGACGCAGCTGGCCCCCGTGTTCCTCAAGAACAAGTACATGCTGGGCGACAACTTCTCGATGCTCGACGTGGCCATCGCGCCGCTGCTGTGGCGCCTCGACTACTACGGCATCGACCTGAGCAAGAACGCCGCGCCGCTCTTGAAGTACGCCGAGCGCATCTTCTCGCGTCCGGCCTACATCGAAGCACTGACGCCGTCTGAAAAGGTCATGCGAAAGTAAGTAAGCTCCGTGCTTGCTTTCATCGTTTTTCGCCGTCTTTCATGATCAACGCGCTCGAGTCGTCTTCCACCCGCCCGTACCTCATCCGGGCGCTTTATGAATGGTGCACCGACAACGGGTTCACCCCCTACGTCGCTGTGCAGGTCGACGACACCGTCCAGGTTCCGCGCGAGTACGTGAAGAACGGCGAGATCGTGCTCAACATCAGCTTCGACGCGACCAGCTCGCTCAAGCTGGGCAACGATTTCATCGAGTTCAAGGCCCGTTTCGCGGGCAGTGCGCGTGAAATCAGCGTGCCCGTAGGGCGTGTGATCGCCATCTACGCGCGTGAGAACGGGCAGGGCATGGCGTTTCCCGCGCCGGTGCCGGCCGCTTCCGCGTCGGACGGCGGCAACAGCCACCACGCCGATGCGCCAGCGCCTTCGCCGCAAGGCCCCGCGCGCATGCCGCTGCGCGATGCCTCGCGCGGCACCGAGGGCGACGCCGGCAAGATCGTCCACCTGGTGACGGGCGACGATGCCGACGAAACAGTCGACGCCGGCCCTGCGACCGATCCCGCCGACGAGCCGCCGCGCCCGCCGGCCGGTGGCGGATCCAGGCCGTCGCTGAAACGCATCAAGTGATTCGGCCGGCCGGCCGGACCATGCCGGCCACGCCACTAGAATCACGCACTGAAGAAATTCACCAGCCGCTTTAGCTCAATTGGTAGAGCACCCGCCTTGTAAGCGGAAGGTCGTCAGTTCGATTCCGACAAGCGGCACCATTCGAAACCCCTGGCTCATCCGTGAGCCAGGGGTTTTTTTCATGTACCGCGCGCGGAGCCGCCCGAATGCTCACCCGCGAACGCATAGGCCGGGCCCATGCGTTGGCGCTTGCAGCGTTGCAGCGCCTCGCCCGCCGAAGCCATCAGGCTGGCGAACGTATCGCCGTCGGCGGGGTGGCAGGCGATGCCCATGTTCAGCTCGCCGCCTGCCAGCAGCCGGCCTTCGTAAGTGACCGGCGTCGCGCCGGCGGTCTCGATGCGGATCGCCATTTCGGCGAGCTTCTGGCGCGTCGGGCTGCCGGCCAGCAGCAATGCGAATTCGTCGTCGCCCAGGCGCGCCACCATGTCGTCGGCGCGCACCTGCTGGCGCAGCCGCTGTGCGATGGCCGTGAGCACCGCGTCGCTGCCCGCGCGGCCGTGCCGCTCGGTCACGCGGCTGAAGCCGTTCAGGCCGACCAGCATCAGCGAGAACGGCCGGCCATCGCGCAGCCATTCGTCGCCACGGCTTTCAAAACCGGCACGGCTGGTGGCACCGGTGAGGGCGTCGGTGCCCATGGCGCCCATCAGCGCGTGCGTGCGTGCCTCCAGCGCTTTTTCGGAACGCAGCACGTGCCGCAGACGCGCGCCGACGGCCAGGGCGAGCATCACGAGCTCCGCGATCGCCGCGGCTTGCGCCATGTTCGGCCGCCCGGGGGGCCAGGGTGTCTCGCTCCAGCTCGGCAGGCGGGTAGCGGAGATGCCCGCCAGCAATATCAGGGCGCCGATGCAGAAGAGCAGCGCGGGCCAGCGCAGGCCGCGCAGCGAGAAAAGCGCACCGGCCACCAGGACCACCGTGGCGGCGACCACCAGCCCCTGCACGGCGCGCAGCGTCCACGCGAGCTGTGTCTCGACCGCGGCATACAGCAAGGTCAGCACCAGCGCGATGCCGACACCCTGCGCGACCCGGTCCAGCCGGGGCGCGAAGTGCCGCAGCCGCAGCAGCTGCCGAGCGAATTGCAGCCGGAAGATCGCCCAGAGTGCCAGCGCAGCCGCCGCCCAGTGCGCGAGCGGATCGTTCGGCGCCAGGCTGTTCATTCCGGCGAAGCCGAGCAGCGCGAAGCCGCAGGCCAGCACGTAGTAGCCGTGGATCAGCGTGCCGAACACCAGCAGCAGCACGAGGCCGCATGCCATCAGGCCGCCCAGCAGGCCATAGCTCACGCCGTCGGTCATGAGCGACGGCCTTTCATGAAGGCAGGGCTGGGGCGGGGCAGAAGCGGCATCCGGGCAGATCGAGGCAAAAAAACGCCGAGGACAGTAAGGTAACCGATCGTATCCGCGAGGCCGCGCCACGCCATGCACCGCGTCTCACAAATTGCCGTGCCGCGGCCTGCCTGACGTTTTTCCGCTAGAACTCCGCGCCTTCCACCAGGAAGCGCAGCCGGCGCACGCCCTGCCATTCGTCCGCGTCGAGCCGGAATGCCAGCTTGACCCTGGGCGGCAGCGGCTCGGTGTGGCTGAACCAGATGGCGTCGATCGGCTGGCCCTGGTGCCTGAGCTTGAGCGACAGGTGCTTCTCGCCCACCAGCCGCTGCGACACCACCTCGACCTCCTCGCTGAAGGTGGGCGGCGCGAAGCCCTGGCCCCAGACCTCGCGGTGCAGCGTGTCGACGAGGTCGATGCGCATGTACTCGCGCGCGATCGGCCCGTCGGTCTCGATCTGCCGGGTGAGCGCGGCGTCGGCCAGCAACTCACGGGCGACCTGTGCGAAGCCTTTTTCGAAAGTCTCGAAGTGCTCGCGCGCCACCGTGCAGCCGGCCGCCATCGCGTGGCCGCCGAAGCGCAGCAGCACGCCCGGATGGCGCTTGGCCACGAGGTCGAGCGCGTCGCGCAGGTGGAAGCCCGGGATCGAGCGGCCCGAGCCCTTGAGCTCCTGCTCCTTGCCCGGCGCGCCGCTCGCGGCGAAGACGAAGGTCGGGCGGTGGAAGCGGTCCTTGATGCGCGAGGCCACGATGCCCACCACGCCTTCGTGGAAGGCCGCGTCGAACACGCTGATGGCCGGCGGCGGCGCCGCGATGCCCTCGCCGTCGGCGCCGGTGGAAAACAGCGACTCGGCCAGCAGCAGTGCCTGGTCGCGCATGCCGCCTTCGATGTCGCGCCGCTCGCGGTTGATGCCGTCGAGCATGCGCGCGAGCTCCTCGGCGCGGCCGGCGTCGTCGGTCAGCAGGCATTCGATGCCCAGCGTCATGTCGGCCAGCCGGCCGGCCGCGTTGATGCGCGGGCCCAGCGCGAAACCGAAGTCGAAGGTGGTGGCCGCAGAGGCATTGCGGCCCGCCGCCTTGAACAGCGCGGCCACGCCGGCGGGCATTGCGCCGGCGCGGATGCGGCGCAGGCCCTGCGCCACGAGTCGGCGGTTGTTGGCGTCGAGCTTCACCACGTCGGCCACGGTGCCGAGCGCGACCAGCGGCAGCAGCGCATCGAGCTTTGGCTGGGGTTTGCCTGCCCCCCGGCTTGCCATTTCATGTGCTTCGCCGCCCCCCGAGGGGGAGGCTGGCCCGCCTTGGGGCGGCCCGGCGGCGGGCGCAGGCGTGTCGAACACGCCGCGCCTGCGCAGCTCGGAGCGCAGCGCCAGCAGCACGTAGAACATGACGCCGACGCCCGCGATGCTCTTGCTCTCGAATTCGCAGCCGGGCTGGTTCGGGTTGACCAGCACGTCGGCCAGGGGAAGCTCCGGGCCCGGCAGGTGATGGTCGGTCACCAGCACCTGCAGGCCGCGCGCCTTGGCGGCGGCCACGCCTTCGACGCTGGCGATGCCGTTGTCGACGGTGATCAGCATGTCGGCGCCGCTCGCGGCCACGCGCTCGGCGATGGGCGGCGTGAGGCCGTAGCCGTCGACCACGCGGTCGGGCACGAGGTAGCTCACGTTTTTGGCGCCCAGCAGGCGCAGGCCGCGCACGCCGACCGCGCAGGCGGTGGCGCCGTCGCAGTCGTAGTCGGCCACGATGCACAGGCGCTTGTCCTGCGCGATGGCGTCGGCCAGCAGCACGGCGGCTTGTTGCGTGCCGCGCAGGGTGTCCGGCGGCAGCAGTCGGGCGAGGCCGTCGTCGAGTTCGTCCTTGGCGCGCACGCCGCGCGCTGCGAACAGGCGGGCCAGCAGCGGGTGCACGCCGGCCTGCTCCAGCGCCCAGACGGTGCGCGGAGGGATCTCGCGGTCGACGATCTTCACAGCGACTCCAGCACTTCGGCCGCGCGCTTGCGGTCGAACAGGCTCCGGGCCCAGCGGCTCAGGCCGCGCTGCTGCACGGTGTAGCGCTGTGCCGCGCGGTCGCCGCACAGGGTGAGCGACACATCGGCGCCGCGCGTGTAGTCGGCCAGCAGCGAGGCGATGTCGCCCGCGTCCAGCGCCTGCCAGGCGGCGGCCCAGCCGACGCCGTCGTCGCGGATGGCGGCGACGCGCAGGGCCTCGCTCACGGTGGTTTCGCAGGCGGCGCTCGGCAGGGGCTGCGCCGCGAGCGCGCCGGTGCCGCTGAGCCAGAACGAATTGATGGGCGGCACGCCGCGCGCGGCGCGGTCATCGTTCACGCGCTGGGTGTAGAGCAGCATCTGCATTTCGTTCTGCAGGCGGCGCAGCGGCCGGGCAGCCTCGGCCAGCGGCGACCACTGCGAGATGGGCCAGCCCACGGCACGGTCGATGGAGGCGGTGGCCAGTCTGTCGAAGATGCGCGCACGCGCCAGCCAGCGGCCGGGCACGGGCGAAGGGTGCAGCGCGATGCCGTCTTCCTCGAAGAAGGGGCGGGCGGCTTCGAGCAGCGTGGCCGATTCGCCGGCGTCGATCTCGATGGCGGACGGGTCGCCCAGCACCACGTCGTCGATGCCGACTTGCCAGTTGCACAGCGTGACCACGCCCCAGCCCTCGGTGTCGCTGGCGGCGGCGATGCCCAGGCGCCGGGCCTCGAGCGCGGCCCAGGGAATGCAGCCGTCGTCCGCAGTGATGCCCAGCTCCCGCGCGAGCGCGCGTTCGTGCGGTGGTGAGCGCGTGCTTTCGTCCTGCGTGTCGGTGTCCGCGAGGGTCAGGCGCAGCAGCAGGGTCTCGAGATTGGGGAGCCGCAACGTGGGCAGCGCCGCGCGGCATGCCGGGGAACCGCGGCCGGCAAAGGGGATCAACAGGTGACGTGGGAAGGTTTCGGCCATCTCCCTATTGTCCGGGAAGCCCTGAGGTTGTCCGGAATGCCACAATTCCGACGTATGACCTACCCCCTCGCTCATCACTTCGTGTATTCGCTGCCCCCTGAGGGCGGGCCAATTTCCCTTGAGGCGGCTCGGCGGAAAATTTGATGCGATTCCCCTATGAACTGCAGCTCGGCTGGCGCTACACGCGCGCAGGCCGGGCGACGCGGCGCAACGGCTTCATCTCCTTCATCTCCGGTGTATCGATGCTCGGCATCGCGCTGGGCGTGGCGGCGCTGATCATTGTGCTCAGTGTGATGAACGGCTTCCAGAAGGAGGTGCGCGACCGCATGCTCGGCGTGGTGTCGCACATCGAGATCTTCTCGCGCGACGGGCAGGCGCTGCCGCAGCTCGAAGAAATCATGGCTGCCGCGCGCAAGCACCCCGAGGTGATCGGCGCGGCGCCCTTCATCAACACGCAGGCGCTCATTGCCCGCGGCGAGGACATGAAGGGCACCGTGGTGCGCGGCATCGACCCCAGGCTCGAGCCCGAGGTGACCGACACCAACAGCATCGCCGCGCGCGGCACCTTCGACAAGCTGGTGCCGGGCGAATTCGGCATCGTGCTGGGCGCCGAGCTGGCGCGCTCGCTGTTCGTGCAGCCGGGCGACAAGGTCACGCTGGTCGCGCCGGGCGGCCAGGTCACGCCGGCTGGCGTGGTGCCGCGGCTGAAGCAGTTCACCGTGGTCGGCACCTTCGACTCCGGCCACTACGAATACGACTCCGCGCTCGCCATGGTCCACGAGCAGGACGCCGCCAAGGTGTTCCGCCTCGAGGGCCCGACCGGCATCCGCCTGAAGCTCAAGGACCTGAACGAAGCGCGCGAAGTGGCCGACCAGCTGGCCGTGAGCCTGCCGGGCGAGTTCCTCATCCGCGACTGGACGCGCCAGAACAAGACATGGTTCGCGGCCGTGCAGGTCGAGAAACGCATGATGTTCATCATCCTCACGCTGATCGTGGCGGTGGCGGCCTTCAACCTGGTCTCCACGCTGGTGATGACCGTGACCGACAAGCGCGCCGACATCGCCATCCTGCGCACGCTGGGCAGCTCGCCGCGCAGCATCATGGGCATCTTCGTGGTGCAGGGCGCGATGGTGGGCGTGATCGGCACCGTGGCCGGTCTGCTGCTGGGGCTGGGCATCGCCTACAACATCGACGTGATCGTGCCGTTCCTGGAGCGGCTGTTCCATGCGAGCTTCCTGCCGAAGGACATCTACCTCATCAGCAAGATGCCGAGCGATCCGCAGCAAAGCGACATCGTGCCCATTGCGATCATTTCCCTGGTGCTGTCCTTCGTGGCCACCCTGTATCCGAGCTGGCGCGCCAGCCGCGTGAACCCGGCCGAGGCCCTGCGCTATGAGTGAAATGACCCCCACGCTCGGCAATGCCGTGTCCTCGCTGTCCCCCGAGGGAGCCGCCATCGGCTTGGGGCGGCCCGGCGCCAATGGTGTCGTATTGAAGGCCCGAGGCCTCACCAAGCGTTTCCACGAAGGCCGGCTGGACCTGACCGTGCTGCACGGCGTCGACCTCGACGTGCACGCCGGAGAAACCCTGGCCATCGTCGGCTCCTCGGGCTCCGGCAAGAGCACGCTGCTGCACCTGATGGGCGGGCTCGACGCGCCCACCTCGGGCAAGGTCGAACTGCTGGGCAAGGACATCGCCCATGCCGACGCGGCCGAACAGGGGCGTCTGCGCAACCAGCACCTGGGCTTCGTCTACCAGTTCCATCATCTGCTGCCCGAATTCAGCGCGCTCGACAACGTGGCGATGCCGCTGAAGATCCGGCGCGTGGAGCCCGCGACGGCGGCGGCTTCGGCGTCGAGGATTCTCGAGAGCGTGGGCCTGGGCCAGCGCCTGCATCACCGGCCGGCCGAGCTGTCGGGCGGCGAGCGCCAGCGCGTGGCGATCGCGCGCGCGCTGGTCACGCAGCCCGCCTGCGTGCTGGCCGACGAGCCCACCGGCAACCTTGACCGCAGCACGGCGGACACGGTGTTCGCGCTGATGCTCGACCTGGCGCACCGGCACGGCACGGCGTTCGTGATGGTCACGCATGACCAGGAGCTGGCGAAGCGGTGCGACCGGGTGCTGCAGCTGGTTGCCGGGCGGCTGGCGGGCTGAAGAGGCTGTGCGGCCTTTCTTCGTGCCTAGCGATTCGTCAACAAGGCAGAAGCGGTGGCCCGCAGTACCAGCGCGCGATCGGGTTCGTCGATCACGTAGGGCGAGTCGAGCAGTTTCGCCATCAGCCGATCGAACTGGCGACGGACTTGTTCCTTTGCCGGATGGGCCATGTAGAGGGCATGCAGCATGGAGCAGATGCCGGAAATCTGCGTGTCCATTGCATCGATATCGCCTAGCCGTCCTGCAGCCTCGGCAGCGGCCAAGAATTGTTCTTCGTGCGTCATTGGTCTTTGACCGTCCTTTGACGGTGCCTTCTGGGATTGGCGCCCTTGTGGGGCGCATGCGCCTCGAAATCGAAGCAAACCCAAGATACGCAAAACCAATACTAATGGATTACATTTCAAATGACGATCCTTGTATTTTGTGACTTATTTCACGGCCACAAGGTGCAAAGTAGGCAACCCTAGTACAGCGCCTCTTCCGTCTGCCGCACATCCAGCGGCAGCACGCACAGCAGCTTGCCCCGCAGCGTCAGCACCAGGCCGAGGCGCCCTCCGATCTGCATGACCCGGCACACCGTGTGCGGCGCGGCATCGTCGGCAACGGGCGCGGACACCGCCACTGCTGCCGACATCGCAACGGCCCGCGCCGGCGGCTGCCGCAGCAGCGCAAGCAGCATCCGGGCATCGCAGTCGCCCAGCGCCTGCCGGTACACATGGAAGGCCGCATCCGAGCCGGCTTCCTCTTCGGTCCTTTCATGGCGCAGCCGCAGCAGCGCGCGATGCAGTTGCTGCCTGCAGGCCGCCTCGGTCTTGCCGCTGGCCTCTGCAATTTCCTTGAAGCTGGCTTCGAAGACTTCGCGCAGCAGCACGGCGGCGCCATCGGCCGGCGATAGCCTGGCGGCGATCAGGCGCAGCGCCTGGTCGATGGATTGGGCCTGCGCGGCATCGGCTTCCGCCGAGGGTGCCTCGGGGGACAGTGCTTCGGCATCCCGCAGCCAGCGCTGCATCCACCCGTCGCGCCGCAGCCGGTCGATGGCCAGGTTCTGCATCACCGTGGTCAGCCAGGCCTGCGTCGAATCGGGCCCGGGCCTGTCGCCCATTTCGAGCGCGCGCAGGTAGGTGTCCTGCACCACGTCCTCGGCGTCCGCCGCGCCGCCCAGCATGCGCGCCGCCGCGCGAACCAGCCGGCTTCTCAATGCCGGGAATTGCGAGAGATAGCGTTCATCGAGCATCGGCGCAGCTTGCCATGGCGCGCAATGTCACGAAACTGTGGGCCTGTTCGTCAAGACAGTCCAACCACAGGAGCTTTCTTCATGACCGACATGCCCATGTTCTCGATGCAATCCGACGATGACGACACCAAGCCCGCCGCCACCGCCGAGCCGCGCAACTCCTACCTGGAGGAAAAGGCGTTCAAGTCGCGCACGTTGCTGATCTTCGGCAGCATCAGCGATTCGGTGGCCGCCGACGTCACGCGCCGGCTCATCGCGCTGGACGCCGACAGCGCCGACAAGCCCATCGACATCCTCGTGAGTTCGCCCGGCGGCCACCTGGAGTCGGGCGACGCCATCCACGACATCGTGCGCTTCATCAGCGCGCCGGTGAACATGATCGGCACCGGCTGGGTCGGCAGCGCGGCCACGCACCTGTTCCTCGCGGCGCCGCGCGAGCGCCGGGTGTGCCTGCCCAACACGCGCTTCCTGATCCACCAGCCCAGCGGCGGCGCGGGCGGGCAGGCGACGGACATCGCCATCCAGGCGCAGGAAATCATCAAGGCCCGCCAGCGCATCGCGCACGAGATCGCGCGCGAGACCGGCAAGCCCATCGACGTGGTGCTGGCCGACATCGAGCGCGACCGCTGGCTGTCGGCTGAAGAAGCCGTCGAATACGGCCTAGTCTCGCGCATCATCCAGCGCAAGACCGAACTGCAGAAAGGCTGAGAGGCCGATCAGGCCTTGGGCTTGTACGCGACGACGTCGATCTCGACGCGCGCGTCGATCATCAGCCGGGCCTCGGTGGTCGAGCGCGCCGGCTTGTTCTCGCCGAAGTAGCCCATGTAGATGCGGTTGAAGGCACCAAAGTCGCGCGCGTCCTGCAGCCACACGGTGCTTTTGCACACGTCGTCGAGCGTGGCGCCGGCCAGCGCCAGCACGGTCTTGATGTTTTCCATGACCTGGCGCGTCTGCGCCTCGATGCCGCCCACCACCAGCTCGCCGTTCTTGTCGACGGGCACCTGGCCCGACACGTAGACGAAGTCGCCGGCGCGCACGGCCGGGGAGAACGGACGCACCTGGCGATCGGAGGCAAGGGGCGGGGCGCCGAGGTATTCGAGAGGCATGGGGACTCCTGGAGGTTGAAGAACTGTCTGGGAATGGGAAGCCGCGAGTATCCATCCAATATGAAAATCTATTTCAGAAAAACCCTCGGGCAAGGGTTAACACGGATGATTTGGCATGGATAGTGCTTCAAAGTCCGGGCCGAAAAGAAAATTTCTTTCACAAACTCGCCCGCCCCATGAAGGAGTTCTCCATGCCCCACGCCGGTCTTGTCCAGCGCCTGCCCATGCTGTCGAAGCGCAGCCTGCTGGGCGCTTCCCTGCTCGCGATGCTGTGCGCCGCGCTGCCCCACCAGAGCGCCCATGCCCAGGGCCCGCGCAATTTCGCCACGCTGGCGATGGTGGCCGAGCCGCAGACGCTCGACCCGATGGCATCCACCGCCGACCTGGTCGGAACGATCATGCAGCACGTGTACGAGACGCTCTACACCTTCGACGCCAAGTGGAACGTGGTGCCGATGCTGGCCGAGGGCATGCCGAAGATCTCGGCCGACGGCAAGACCTACGCCATCACCTTGCGCAAGGGCGTGATGCTGCACAACGGCCGCGAGCTCACGGCCGACGACGTGGTGGCCAGCCTTCAGCGCTGGATGGAACAGTCGCCGCGCGGCAAGGCCGTGGGCAAGGAAATCGACAGCCTCAAGGCCAAGGGCCCGCTGGCGGTGGAGGTGGTGCTGAAGGAACCCTACGCGCCGCTGCTGTCGCAGCTCGCGCTGCCCAGCGGCATGGCGGCCATCATGGCCAAGGACTCGATCGCTTCGCCGCTGAAGGATTTCGTGGGCACCGGCCCCTACAAGTTCAAGGAGCGCCGCCCCGACCAGTTCGTGCTGCTCACGCGCTTCGACAAATATTCGGCCCGCAAGGAGGCCGCGAGCGGCTACGGCGGCAAGCGCGAAGCGGCCATCGAAGAGCTGCGCTTCGTGCCCGTGCCCAACGCCAGCACGCGCGTCGAAGGCGCGCTGGCCGGCCAGTACGACTTTGCCGACCTGCTGCCGGTGGAAGCGCTGCCGCGCCTGGAGAAGTCGGGCGGCAAGACCGTGCCGATCATGACGCCCTCGTTCGGCTTCCCGTACCTCGTGCTCAACACCAAGGAAGGCGTGGCCGCCAGCCAGCCGGTGCGCCAGGCGATCCAGACCGCGCTGGGCGAAGGCGAAATGCTCGCGGCCGGCTTCGGCGACACGCGCTTCTTCGTGGCCGAGGCCAACCACTTCCCCAAGGGCTCGCCTTTCTATTCGACGGCCGGCGCCGACCAGTACAACCAGCGCAACGCCGCCAAGGCCAAGGAACTCGCGGCCAAGGCCGGCTACAAGGGCGAGCCGATCCGCGTACTCACCAGCCGCCAGTACGACTTCCACTACAACATGGCGCTGCTGATGGCCGAGCAGCTCAAGCGCGCCGGCTTCAAGGTCGACCTCAACGTGGTCGACTGGGCCACGCTGGTGCAGCGGCGCAACGACGCCAAGCTGTGGGACGTCTACGTCACGCATTCGGGCCAGTTCCCAGAGCCCATGCTCTCGCCGCCCCAGCTTGGCGACGGCGCGCCCGGCTGGTGGGACTCGCCTGCCAAGAAGTCGGCCCTGCAGGCCTTCAACGTGGAGAGCGACCCTGCCAAGCGCGGCGCGCTGTGGGGCAAGGTGCAGCAGGTGGTGTACGACGAGGTTCCGTACATCAACGTTGGCAAGTTCAATGGCCTCTCGGCCAAGAGCCCGGCGCTGGACAACTACACGCCCGCGACCTGGCCGTTCTTCTGGAACGCGAAGATCAAGTAAGGCGGGGAGCACAGCCATGACGTCGCGTCGCCAACTTCTGCAAGCCAGCGCACTGGCCTCCGGCCTCGGAGCCCTTGGCCTCACCGCCTCCACAGTCCAGGCCGCAACCGCCGGCCCCGTCTACGCCTACGTCGGCACCTACAGCGACGGCGGCAAGCCGTGGCGCGGCGGGCGCGGACTGGGCGTGCACCAGTTCGTGCTCGACAGCGCGACCGGCGCGCTCAAGCCCATTCCCGGCGCGCCGCCGGCCGTGGCCAGCACGGGGGAGGGCGCCAAGTTGCGCAACCCCGCGTCGCTCGCGCGCCATCCCACGCTGCCCATGCTGTATGCGGCCAACGAGTTCGAGGCCGGCTCGGTGTCTGCTTTTCGTATCGGTACGGGTATCGGCGCGAATGGCGCGCTGTCGTTCGTGTCTGAAATGCCCTGCGGCGGCAAGGACCCGGCCTACATCAGCGTGCACCCCGACGGGCGCTTCCTGTTCACCGCCAACTACGCCAGCGGCGATGTCAGCGTGATCGCGCTGCGCGCCGACGGCACGCCCGACACCGACCGCGCCGCTGTCGTCTACAAGGACGCCGACGCCTGCGGCGCCACCGCGTGCAAGCCCGGCGCCGACTTGGTGCCGGCCGCCGCGCGTTCGCACGAAGGCTTTGCCACCAGCGACCATGACGGCCCGCATGCCCACATGGTGCATGCCGACCCGAAGGGCAACTTCGTGCTGGTGGCGGACCTGGGGCTCGACCGCGTCATCTCGTACCGCTTCGACCGTGGCACCGGTGTGCTGAGCCAGCCCAGCACGGTGGCCGTGTCCGAAAGCTCGGGCGCGCGCCATTTCATCTTCCATCCGAACGGCAAGTGGTTCTACCTGGTGAACGAGGAGGCCTCGACTATCGCCTTCATGCGCTACGACGACGCCAGCGGCGTGCTCACACTGGTGAGCGAGACCTCGGCGCTGCCCAAGGGCTTCAAGGGCACCAGCTACGCATCGGGTATCCGCATGCTGCCGGACGGCCAGCACTTCGTGTCGCTCAACCGCCTGCACGACTCGATCTCGCTCTTCAAGGTCGACGCCCGCACCGGCGCCCCCACGCTGGTGCGCGAGGAATGGTCGCGCGGCAACTACCCGCGCAGCTGCACGCTCGACCCGAGCGGCAGGTTCCTCTACGTGTGCCACAACAAGCAGGGCGACAACGTGACGGTCTTCCGCGTCAAGGGCGGCGACATCCAGTTCACCGGCCAGTACGTTGCAGTGGGCAGCGCGGCGGCCATCGAGTTTTCCGCGTGATGAAGAAATCGCTGTTGCGCTACATCGCTTCCCGGGCGGCCGGCATGCTGGTGGTGCTGGCCATCGTGGCGGTGCTCGTGTTCGTGCTCACGCGCGCGGCATCGGGCGATCCGGTCTCGGTGCTGCTGGGCGACCAGGCCACCGCCGCCGACATCGCGCGCGTGCAGAAGGAGTACGGCCTCGACAAGCCGCTGCCCGTGCAGTTCGGCTACTGGCTGCGCGAGGTGCTGCAGGGCAACCTGGGCACTTCCATCTTCCTGCAGCGCCCGGTGACGCAGGCGCTGTGGGAGCGCTCCGAACCCACCACGCTGCTCGCGCTGATGGCCGTGGCCATCGCGGCGCTGATCGGCGTGCCGTGCGGCATCGTCTCGGCCGTGTTCCGCGGGCGCGTGGTCGACCAGCTGTTTACCGGCATCGCGATGCTGGGCGCGAGCATTCCGAGCTTCTGGCTCGGCATCGTGCTCATACAGATATTCGCGGTGTCCTTCGGCTGGTTCCCGGTGTCGGGCTACGGCGCGCCCGATGCGCCGTTCGCCGAGCGGCTGCATGCGCTGGTGCTGCCGGCCACCGTGCTGGGCCTGCTGAACTCCGCGCTCATCATCCGCTTCACCCGCGCCTCGATGCTCGACGTGCTAGGCGAGGACTACGTGCGCACCGCGCGCTCCAAGGGCTTGAGCGAAAGCGTGGTCGTGCTCAAGCACGCGCTGCGCAATGCGCTGGTGCCCATCGTCACGGTGATCGGCCTCACCGTCGCGCTGATGATCGGCGGCGCCGTCATCACCGAGACCGTGTTCGGCCTGCCCGGCGTGGGCAACCTCGTGGTCAGTGCGGTGCTGCGGCGCGACTACCCGGTCATTCAAGGTGCGCTGCTCGTGATTGCCGCGATCTACGTGCTCATCAATTTCTCTATCGACCTGCTGTATGCGGTGGTCGATCCGCGCGTGAAGGTCTGAGCGATGCGTATGCCCCGAATGCTCCGCCAGCTGATGCATCGCCGCATCGTGATGGTTTCCGCGCTGGTGCTGCTGGTGATTGCCGTCATGGCCATCGGCGCGCCACTGTTCGCCTCCGCCGACCCCAACGACACGGCCGTGCTGGAACGCCTGAAGGCGCCGAGCGCCGAGCACCTGCTCGGTACCGACGAACTGGGGCGCGACATGTATTCGCGTATCGTGCACGGCGCGCGCTACTCGCTGGCCATCGCGGCGCTCACGGCGCTGGGCGCGGTCGTCGCCGGCACGGTGCTGGGCCTGATGGCCGGCTTCTTCCGCCGGCTCGATACGCCGCTGATGCGCGTGGTCGACGCGATGATGTCCTTCCCCGACATCCTGCTGGCCATTGCGCTGGTGGCCATCCTCGGGCCATCGCTCATCAACACGGTGCTGGCGCTGGTGCTGGTGTACACGCCGCGCGTGGCGCGGGTGGTGCGCGCATCGACGCTGGTGGTGCGCGAACTGCTGTTCGTGGAAGCCGTGCGCGCGCTGGGCGTGCGCACCTCGCGCATCCTGTGGCGGCACATCTTGCCGAACCTGATGTCGCCGATCCTGGTGCAGGTGTCCTTCATCTTCGCCTACGCCATCCTGGCGGAAGCGGGGCTCTCGTTCCTCGGCGTCGGCGTGCCGCCCGAGATCCCGACCTGGGGCACCATGGTCGCGGGCAGCCAGCAGTACGCGCACCAGGCCTTCTGGGTGGTGCTGTTCCCGGGGCTCGCGATCATCTTCACGGCGCTGTCGCTGCAACTGCTGGGCGACGGCGTGCGAGATTTGCTCGACCCCAAGCTGAAGAAAACCTCGTGATGACGACGAACGCCAACAACACCCCACGCCTCGCGGTCAGCAACCTGAGCACCAGCTTCCCGACCGAAGATGGCCTCGTGCGTTCGGTGGCCGACGTGAGCTTTTCCATCCAGCCCGGCAAGACGACCGCGCTGGTCGGCGAATCGGGCTCGGGCAAGTCGGTCACCAGCCTCACGCTGATGCGCCTGCTGCCCAAGACGGCGAACGCGCAGGTCAGCGGCAGCGCCTCTTTCGTGACGCGCGAAGGCAAGACGCTCGACCTGCTGCGCATCGGCGAACGCGAGATGCGCTCGCTGCGCGGCAACCAGCTGTCGATGATCTTCCAGGAGCCGATGACCAGCCTGAACCCGGTGTTCACCATCGGCGAGCAGATTGCGGAGAGCGTGCGCCTGCACAAGGGGCTGGACCGCAAGGCGGCGCTGGCCCATGCGCTGCGCATGCTGGAGCTGGTCGAGATACCGGCCGCCGCGCAGCGCATCCACGAGTATCCGCACCAGCTCTCGGGCGGCATGCGGCAGCGCGTGATGATCGCGCTGGCCATGGCCTGCGACCCGACGCTGCTGATCGCCGACGAGCCCACCACCGCGCTCGACGTGACCATCCAGGCGCAGATCCTCGAACTCATGCGCCGGCTGCAGGCCGAGACGGGCATGAGCATCCTTTTCATCACGCACAACCTCGGCGTGGTCGCGCACCATGCCGACGACGTGGTGGTGCTGTATGCGGGGCGCGTGGTCGAAAGCGCTCCGGTACGGCCGCTGTTCGCGCAGCCCGAGCATCCCTACACGCAGGGCCTGCTGGCCTGCCTGCCGGGCAAGGCGCGGTTGCCGGGGCAGCCCAAGCCCAAGCGGCTGTTCGCGATCCGCGGCCAGGTGTCGAGCCCGCTGGCGCCGCCGCCGGGATGCGCCTTCGAGCCGCGCTGCGACCTGGCGCTGCCCGAGTGCAGCGCGGCAATGCCGCCGCTGATCGAAACCCATCATGGGCGCGAGGCGCGCTGCGTGCGGGTGCAGCCGGCGCAACCTTTGGCGAGGGTTGCATGACGCTCACGCTGCTGTCCCCGTCTTGCTCCCTCCCCTTCCGGGGGAGGGCTGGGGTG
>NZ_JBXASW010000084.1:0-21800 GCF_058809745.1 Variovorax sp. MPBD4-3 | reverse complement strand
CCGCCCATCTGTACCCGAAGGAAGCCACCTCCGGTGGGCACGGACGATGCCTGGCGGATGCCGTACCCCGACGCCTTGCCCGCGTCGGCCACCGGCCCTGTCGTGCCGGCAAAGGGCAGCGGCGTGAAGAAGTAGAGCCGCACCTCGCTCTCGTCGCGTTCCAGCAGTTGCGCGAGGTCGCGGCGCGAGCGTTCGGAGGTGAGCCAGCCCTGGCCCTTGGGCTCGGGCGCGCCTGCCTGCAGCGAGCGCTGCAGCAGGCTCGCATTGCGGCCTTCGGCGGCACGGCCCGAGAGCACGCGTGCGATGTCGCCCAGCTCCCACTGGCGCTGCGGCTCGGGCGGCAGCAGCACGGTGAGTGCCAGCGTCACGATCTGCGCCACCACCAGGCCCGCGAGTAACAGGCCGGTGATCTGCAGGGCCAGCGGGGGACCCGGCCAGCGGCGCGCGGTACCTTGGGAGTTCATGGGGCGATGCTGGCACGGACGGCAAGCGCTGTCACGCCGGTGCGGCTCGGTCTGTGCTTGTCCATCGTTTGCTCCCGGCTGTCAGCGGGCTGAGTCTGGGCAGCGCATGTTGCGGCCGGATTTCAGCGTATTTCAATTCATTTCAACGTACGAGGGCTTCGGACCGCGGTGGCGCCCGGCCTATGATCCGCTACCCGATCCGCCGCAACGTGAACCTGTCCACCCGCATCCTCATCGTCGACGACGACGCCGGCATCCGCAGCCTGGTGGCGTCCTTCCTGGAAAAGCATGGCTTCCAGGTCGACGGGGCCGGCCATCCGGCGGAGATGCGCGAACGCCTTGCACAGGCCGACTACGCGCTCATCGTGCTCGACGTGATGATGCCCGGCGAAGACGGCCTGAGCGCGCTGCGCGAGCTGCAGCGCATCGGCGGGCCGCCGGTCATCATGCTGTCGGCCGTGGGCACCGACATTGACCGCATCGTGGGCCTGGAGATCGGCGCCGAAGACTACCTGGCCAAGCCGTGCAACCCGCGCGAGCTGCTGGCGCGCATCCGCACCGTGCTGCGGCGCGCGGCCAAGCCTTCTGCCGCCCAGGCCGCGCCGGCCGTGCGGCAAGCGGCGGGCGATGCGCCTGCCACGCTGCTGTACTTCGCGGGCTGGCGCATCGACCTCGAAACCCGCCTGCTGCACGACCCGAAGGACCAGCCCGTGGACCTGTCCGACGGCGAGTTCCGCCTGCTTCGCGCGCTGGTGGAGCATCCGCGCCGCGTGCTTACGCGCGACCAGCTGGTGCAGTACGCGCTCGGCGCGGAAAGCGATTCGTACGACCGCGCGATCGATGTGCAGATCAGCCGCCTGCGCCGCAAGCTGGCCTCCGGCGAAGCGCGTGCCGACCTGATCCGCACGGTGCGCAACGAGGGCTACATGTTCGTGCCCGCAGTTACGCGCACGCCCGAGGCCTGACCCAACGCCGTCCGGCCGGTGCGGCAAAGAAGCCGCAACACGCTGAAATCCGTGGGCAATGCGCCGGCCGCAAGCTGGAGGCCTCGCATTCATCACACCTATCGATCCATGACCTTCCTCGACTGGCTTCTGGACTGGCGCACCCTTGTCGCGCTGGCCGTGGGAGACGCGGCGCTGATGGCGATGTTCCTGTTGTGGGACGCCAGGCACCTTGCGTCCCTCACATTCACGGTGCTGGAGCAACAGCGCCTCAGCCCAGAAGACCGTGGCGCGACGCTTCGAGGATTGCCTGGGTCCGGGACTTGACCTCCAGCTTGCGATACGCGTTGCGTGCGTGGAACTCCACGGTGTGGATCGAAAGCTCCAGCGCGTCGGCGATCTGCCTGTTGCTCAGTCCGTCGGCAATCAGGCGCAGGAGCTGCAGCTCGCGCGGCCTCAGCCGGCGCGGAGGTTCCGCCGCATCGGGGCGGGCACCGGCACCACGCCGCATCGACACGGCCAGCATGTCCAGCACGCGGCGCGCCACGCGCGGGTCCAGCGCCACGCCACCGCTTTCCAGCGCGCGCAGCGCACAAGCGATCTCCGCGTCTTGCGCATCGCTCAGCAGATAGCCCGTCGCGCCCGCGGCGAAGGCTCGGCGCACCAGGTCGCGGTTGTCCATGTCCGACATCGCGACCACCTGCGCGCGAGGTTGTGCCGCACGTATGCGCGCGATCAGCCGTGCGCCCTCGCCCTGGGGATGAAGCTGCATGTCGACGAACACCAGCTCGAACGAGAAGGCTGCCAGCAGGTAGTTGGCTTCCTCCGGCGTGGACACGTGCGGCGCATGCCGGCCTGGCGCGATCGCGCCGAGGATGCGCAGCATGCGCCGGGCGACCGCGGGGTCGGCTTCCACGAGCAACGCACTGAAGAAGGGCACCGGCCGGAGCATGCGCGAGATGCTCAGAGCGCCGGCTTCGGATGCGCGAGGTGGCCCGCCTTGCGCGCGTGCCTGCAGGTGCCGGCATGCTTGCGCGCGGACGCCGTGCTTGTCCCCGATTCCATGATGGGCGCGAGGGTCGACCGGGCGTAGTTGCCCGCCTCGTCGGTCTCTTGCGCGGTGCAGGTTTCGCTGCCGGCCACCAGCATGCCGGCGACGAGCGCGCCGAACGCCAGCAGGCCCGCCAGCCGCGGCATCCATGCGCTGCGGCGCCAGCCCTGCCGGGCCGTGCGCGCGGCAGGCGCCCTGTTCCATCGCGCTTGCATCGAGCGCCTCTGTGCCTGGCCGGTCGCGACTGCGGTGGGCAGCGGGCCGCTGAATCGGAGCGCTTGCGAAGCGCCGTGTGTGTCGCGATGCCAGGGGCTGTTCATGGCTGCCATGTTGGGCTTCAAAACGGGAGAAAAATTGGACGGCCGGCGCATCGGTTGTGCGCTGCTTCAGCGGTTGAAGCGGCTCGGCCCATGCGGCCAGTCGCCGTTCAGCAGCAGGCCCAGGCCGGTGGCGCGCAACGCCGCGGCCAGGGGGTCAATGAAGAAGCCGCCGACATAGCTTGCCGACTCGGGAAAGCCCTCGGCGCGCGCGACTGTCGGCGCCGGTGCCTGCGCGACAGGTTCCGCATCGCGCTTCGGATCACGCTCCGGCTGAGCCACGCTGATCCACGCGCCCGGCGGGTCCGCCGTGACCGTCATGTACTCGGCTCCCTCGAACTCGTAGACCAGTGCGTACTTGCCGCCGGGCAGCCAGGTGCTGGACACCACGTGTGCCTGAGATGCCGCGTGCGCCGCGCCGCAGGCCATGCCGATGCAAAGCGCGCCGGCTGCCAGAGCCATTCGCTGGAGGAGAGTGTTCATGTGCGGGTCCTAGAAATCGAGCTTCGCGCTCAGGCTGAAGGTGCGCGGGTCGCCGGGCTTGATGTAGTTGTCGTACTGGAACTCCCAGTAGCGCCGGTTCGTCACGTTGTTGATCGCCGCGCGGAAGGTGGTGTTGCGCCCGCCGATGCGCGTGGTGTAGCTCGCGCCGATGTTGGCGACGGTGTAGCCCGGCAGGCTGAGCTGGTTCGACGCGTCGAGCATGGTGCCGCCCGTGTACTTCATGTCGGCCGACAGCTTGAGGCCAGGCACCTGCGCCACGTCGTACCCCACCTGCGCGGCGGCGATCATCTTCGGCGCGCCCGCGACGCGGTTGCCGGTGTAGCTGCTGCCGCGCCGGTAGGAGGCGTCGAGCAGCATCAGGCTGCCGCCGAGCTGCCACTGCGAGCCCAGCCGCGTGGAGGCACCGAACTCCGCGCCCTGGTAGACCGACAGGCCGTCCTGCACCAGCACGTTGGCGCTGTTGGCGTACTCCGCGCCGCGCTCGATGCGGAACAGCGCGGCGGTGGCGCTCCAGCGCTCGCGCTCGGTCTTCAGGCCCAGCTCGTACTGGCGGCTCTTCAGCGGGTTGAGCAACTGGCCGTCGTTGGCGTAGAGGTTGCTCACCGTGCTGCCGGGCTCCAGCGACTCGACATAGCTGCCGTAGAGCGTGGTGCCGGGCGCGGGCTTGAACATGAGCGCCAGCGTGGGCGTGACGACGTCGCTCTTGCGGTAGGTGGCGGTCTGCGTGCCCGTGGTGTCGTAGCCGTTCTGCTCGTAGGTGGTGCTGCGCAGGCCGGCCAGCACCGACCACCTGTCGGACAGCTTCAGCGTGTCGCTCGCGAACAGCGCACGCTGCGTGATGTCGCTGTTGCGGTAGGGCGTGAAGCCGGTGACGCTGGTGTAGCCGTTGGTGTCCTGGCGGAAGATGCTGCCGGTGCCGATCAGCTGGTAGACGGCGTTGCTGCTGTAGTAGTTGACCTGCTTCTGCCACGAAGCGCCCAGCGTCACCTGGTGTTCGAAGCCGCCTGTACGCAGCCTGCCGGTGGCCATGGCCTGCCACTGGTTGAAGCGATGGCCCTCGGCGCTGTCGGAGCGGTAGTCGTCGTAGCTGCCGCTCGCGTCCTGCAGGTAGGCGATGCCTTCGTTGCGGCTGCGCGTGGCGCTGCTGTGGCTGTAGCTGGTGCTCAAGGTCCAGTCGGGCGACAGCTGGTACTGCAGGCCGGTCGAGTAGAGGGTGAAGTCGGTGGACAGGTGCTGCCCCGCGCCCACGAGGCTGGCGTTGTTCGCGCCGATGGTCGCGGGCAGGCTCGTGCCTGTGTAGCTGCCCAGGTAGATCGACGGTGTCTGGCCGGTGGTCAGGCGCTTCTGGTGGAGCGAGTCGAAGGTCCAGGTGAGCTTGTCGGTGAGCCTCGCGTCGAGGCCGAGCGACACCGAATTGCGGCGCACGTTGCCGTCGTTGTAGGTCTTGCCTTCCTCGTGCGTGGCGTTGAGCCGGTAGCCGAAGCGATCGCCGGTGCCGAAGCGCCCGCCCAGGTCGACATGCTCGCTCCAGACGCCGGCGGTCTTGTAGCCGACCTCGATGCTGCGCACCGGCTGGTCGGTCGGCTTCTTCGTCACGTAGTTGACGATGCCGCCCGGCGAGCCGAAGCCGTACATGAAGCCCGATGAGCCCTTGAGCAGCTCGATCTGTTCGAACTGCTCGTAGGGCAGGGTGATGGCATAGCTGAGAAAAGGCTGGCCGTTGATGCGGTAGCCGTTCTGCCAGTCCAGCGGCAGGCCGCGCACCGAGATGTAGGTGGCCCAACTGCTGTAGGCCCCGCTGTTGTCAGAGACCGAGGCGTCGAGCGCGAACACGTCGCCTAGCTTGGACACCTGGCGCTCGGCGATGTCTTCGCTGCGGACCACGGTGGTCGAGAAGGGTGTCTCCAGTTGCGATCGGGTGCCCAGAGCACCGGCACCAGCCTTGGCGCTCAGGTGCTGCGGTGTGTCGTCCTGCGCGTCGGCGGTGACGGTCACCGTCGGCAGCGCTGCGCTTTCGCCGGATTGGGTGGCCTGCGCGTCCTGCGCGTGGGCCCTGCTGCCTTGTGCGGCGGCCCACAGCACCAGCAGGGCGGCTCGCCGCAAGGAAGTGAGTGAAGGGGTGGCGTCGGCGGCGTTCTGGCGTCTCGGGTTCAACGGTGACTCGCTGTGTAGATAAGAATGCCTCTCATCTTCGCGGCCTATCTCGGAGAAATTTGGGACGCCGGCCCAAGGCCCGCCGCAGCGCTCTTTGTCGCGTCAATGCCCGTTGCCGGGCGCCGGGACGAGCTCGCGCTGCTTCAGGAAGTCGTAGAGGCTGACGGCCAGCACCTGCGCGATGGGGATCGGCAGCGTGAGCCGCAGCACCGCGGCGCGGTTGACGGAGCAACGGTCGGAACTGTGGTCGACGCGGCTGGCATCCAGAGTGATGTGGACGCAGCCCGCATTGACCCAGTAGCCCGAGACTTCGTCCGCGAACACCTGCGGTGCATGCAGGTCGTCGAAGTAGGTGGCTTTGGGAGGCTGGGACATGGTGGGGCCGGAAATTGGAAGCCCCGATGATCGATAGCGATCTGGTAGAAAAATGGGCTGTTGCGCTGCTGCTGGTGGGCGCAGGCCGTCGCGCAGCGGCTTGAGCACCGGACAGGTACTGCCGCGCCGCCGACTAGGGCTGCATGTAGTCGAGGGTGCCGATCCGGGTCTGCAAGCGTGCCGCGATGTTGATCAAGCCGGTGGTGGTTGCGGGATCACCTGCAATCTGGCGCCGCAGCACGTCCGCAGGTTGAACGAATGCGGCGTCCGGTGCCGTCGGGTCATGAATGCTCCAATGGGTCGCGATTTCGGGAAATCTCAGCAACCATGGCAACAACACATCGATTTCCTTCTGATGGATGAAGTCGAAAGGCTGGGTCGCGGCAAACTTGTTCTGCGACCATAGCGGTCGCCCGCCTATTCGGCCACCGTCGGTTGGGCTCGCCGGGATCAATCCGCCAACGAGATGCAGCTTGAGCGTGTTGGTAATAGGCACGATGGCGCGCTCGGCGAGTGCATGTTCTATCTTCTCTTGTGCCGTTGGCTGACGCCCCACGATTGGCACTGCGCGAGCGTGCTGGCCCCGCGGACCGTTCATAGGCGTGGCCAGAACACGGCCCGCGCCCGTCGTGGCCGCTTGCGGAATCGCCAACGGATGCCACAGGATCGCGTCCCACGTGAAACGCGCCGTGCTGGCCTCCGCAAGGTCAAGAATCATCAGGTTGATCGGCCATGCCCGCGGATTTCTTGCCGGCTCCGCGTGGAAGATGGCCATGGTCATCACCGGCAGCAGCAATTGCTTGCGTGCGTAGTCCTTGTCGTATCCGCCCGTGCCGGTTGTCAGCGACGGAGACTCCCCCTTCATGAGCGAGCGAACCGCCTTGGCGAGCAAAGGGGAGTGGCGTATTTCATTCCAGGGGGCCGGCCGAGTGCCTCCATAGACGCTTTCGGCACTCTTGGCGTAGATGAGGCCGGGGTCCACCACCCGTTGCGCCAGCAACTGATATTGAGGATCGTGGATCGCGTTTTTGGCGGCCCATTCCTGGAGCAGCAACCTGTCCTTCTCGTCTATGTAGTCGTTGGGATCGTTTGACGCGGCACCCGAGACTTTTGCCATGTCTACCAGGTGTGCGCTCAGGACGGACGCGGTCCAGTTCGCTGGAGGCGTGCCTGTCTTTTCGATCCGCAAGTTCTGCCACGCCACATGGTTGAGCCCGAGCGAAGCCTTGATCACCGAGATTGCAGTGATTGCATAGCGGTAGTTCAGATTGAGCTTGGGCAATCTGCCATATCTGGATCGAAACGCCTTGAGCGAGCTCTCGAGAATGCTTGTGGATTGCAGGTAAGCAGGCCCTACATCCCCCATGTACACCTTGTGGTTCTTGCTGACGAGCCGGCCTGCCATCTTGTAATAGACCATGCCCTCTCGCGTCGACTGGCGCCAGCGTGCGACCCAGGCACCGGCAGTGTCCATGGTGTATGGGGCCGCTGGCGTCCCACCGCCCGCGGGGGCGCCCGGCAGCGCGGCATCCTTCGTCAGTCTTTCGCAGAGAGAGAGCAGGTGCAATCCGTCGACATACAGGTTTTTGCCCGTGCGTTTGAGATAGCGAGGCATGGTCAAAGCTCCGTTCAGGCGTCCGGCCGCACGCCAATGATCGAAAAGAACCGGTTCAGATCCCCGTCCTCGCGCAGCACTTCCTGCATCAACT
The DNA here is from genome assembly GCF_058809745.1 of Variovorax sp. MPBD4-3. NCBI lineage: Bacteria > Pseudomonadati > Pseudomonadota > Betaproteobacteria > Burkholderiales > Comamonadaceae > Variovorax > Variovorax sp. MPBD4-3. The sequence goes on along the minus strand of NZ_JBXASW010000084.1, from coordinate 14,282 downwards.
GCGGCAGCGGCATGCGCCCCCAGGCCACCGCGCGGTTCACGAGGTAGGGCGTGGGGCTGTGCGGCTCTTCGCGCAGCAGGTATTCGGCGGCGAGCTCCAGCAACTGGTAGGCCTCCGCGCGGCTGCCGATGCGGCCGTTGGCGGCGGGTTGCTGCAGCGGCGTGGAGACAACGGCGATGAGAGGGGGCGAGATGGTGTGCAGTGTTTCGCTCATATCGTCTTCCAGTACGCAGGCGGGCGTTGGCGGCAGGGCGGCGGGCTTCGGCTGGTCGCGCGGATCGCGCTCCTGCAGCAGGCTGCGCAGCGCCTGCCGCATGCGTGCCAACATCTCCGCCACCTTCGACAGGCTGGGTGCATCGATGCCCATTCGTTCGTCGAGCAGCGCGGTGAGGTCGCGCCAGGCCTCGGCCGCCAGCGCCACCCGGTCGTCGAGTGCGGCCAGCGCATGCAGCTCGCGCAGGGCGCGATCGAGGATGTCCTGGCGTGACACTGTCTGCGCGCTCGGCTCCTCGATCACTTCCTTGGCGTTCCCCTTGGACTTGGCGCTGCTTGCGGAAGCGCCCGCCCCGGAACCGAACTCGGTGGTCAGCGCGCGCTGCCAGTCGCCGAGGTTGATGAAGGGTGGAGAGAAGTCGGGCCACGCGAGCAGCGGCACGCGCATCAGCAGCACCTGCGCCAACGTATCGTTCGCCCACACGAACGCCGCCGCCCGCATGTCCGCGTCGCCGTCGTCCCCGATGCGCGGGTGCACGCCTTCCCAGAATTCCCTCACCAGCCCTTCGAGCAGCCGCGCGCCGGCGATCAGCCCGTCGATTCCGTGCCGATGCAGCCAGGCCTCGGTGAGCCATGCGGCCACCTGCAGGTCCTTGCTGCGGCGTTGCAGCAGTTCGGTGCACAGCATCTCCGCCGCGCGCCAGTCGGCCTTCTTGAGCGGGCGGGTCCATTCGCCCATCGGCAGGCTGGCGTCTTCTTCTGTGCGCGCCTCGCGGATGCGGGCGTACACGGGGTCGTAGCGCAGCGACGGACCGGCGGGGCCTTCGGTGGTGTCGATGGCCAGCGGCGCAAGAAATGCCGCGATGTCCGGCGCGAAGCCGTCGGCGGCGGCTTCGTTGTTCAGTGGGGAGAGCAGGGCGGCCATCAGGGGGTGTTCCATTCGGGCGCGCGCGCCGGGAAGGCGGCGGGCCATATCAGGGCGTTCTTCTTGCCGGCGGGGCTGGCCGCGACGCGCAGGAACACGCGCGCGCGTCCGCCGGCCGGCGTCTGGGCGGCGTCGCCGGCCGACTGGGCCACCAGCGGGAACTCGAACTTCAGCAGTTGCGAGCGGCCGTCGGGGCGCTGCAGCGAATCGCCTTCGCGCTGCCGCTGTGCCAGCGTGAGCAGCGCCCACGGATCGGCAAAGCGGAAGCTCACGCTCTGGCCATCGGTCAGCAGCGCGGGCTGTTGCGGATCGGCGCGCGCGACCACGGGCGAGTCCTTCGCGATGCGCAGCACCAGCGCCACCGGCATGCCGTATTCCCAGCGCAGCGTGCGCGGCGGGTCGCGCTGCCTGAGCACCTGGTCGCCGACCTCGAAGGACCAGTCGATGATTTTGTTGCCTTCGATCTCGGCCATGGTGTTGACCCGGAAGTCCACGCTCAGGTCGTAGCCCGGCGCGCCGCCTTCGTCGGTCGGGAACAGCGGCAGCAGGAAGTCGCGCGCACGGCTGAACTGGTCGGCGAAGCGGCGCGCCGCCGCGCCCGGCATGGCGGCGGTGCGCACGGCGCCGTCCACGCGGCTTTCCTTCAGCGCGCGCGCCAGCGGATCGAAGGCGCGCGACAGGTCGTTCACGTCCGCCGGGTCGGCCAGGTCGAAGGCGCGCGCGGTGGTGGCCGCGCCGAACGGATGCCGCCCCGCCAGCGAGCGGTTGAAGCGCGTGGAGAACTGCGTCCACAGTTCCTGCTGGTCGCCGTACTGCAGCTCGTAGCAGCGCGCGAGAAGGGCGCTGTAGATCTGCTGGTGGCGGTCGGCGAAGTAGTCGCCGATGCGCGCCGCCGGCGCCTTGCCGGCCAGCTTGGCGGCGCAGGTCTCGCGGTCGATCTCGGCGCCGGTGGTGCCCAGGAACTGCTCGAGCAGCAGCAGGCTGCTGTTCGGGTTCTTCAGCCGGTAGCGCTCCAGGTCGCGGTTGATGGCCTGCCAGCGCTGCGCCAGCACCGAGCCCGCGCCCGCGCCGTCGAGCGCCGCGATGTAGCCGTCGGCCAGCTTGCCCAGCGTTTCGGTGCGGTTGAACTGCTGGCTCAGGTAGGCCGCGAGCGAGCCGGTGTCCGATACGCCGAAGGCCACCAGCATCGGCCCGCGCTCGCCGCGCCAACCCTGGAAGTCGCGCCCGCGCATGGCGTACAGCTCCGACTGGTTGAAGGCCTCGTCCACGGCTTCGAGGCGCTGCAGCGCGTCGCGCGACACCAGCGCGCGCAGGTCTTCGGCGCGCGGGCCGGCGCCCAGTTCGTACAGCAGCGCCTGGATCTTGGCGAGCCGCTGGCGCGAGGCTTCGTAGGCGAGTGCCTGCGTGTCGGTGGCCATCAGCGTGGACGAAACCGGGCGCATGCCGTCGTTCGCGCCGGTCGCGGCCTCGGCCACCTGGTCGACCACCAGTTGCGCGAAGTGCGCGTTCAGCGCGCTCTCCACGGCCGGGCGCACCGTCGGCGGGAAGGCCGTCATGCCCTCGGCCATGTAGCGCTTGCGGATGTCGCCGATCGCCAGGGCCTGGTCGAGCCGCGGCAAGTCCCATGCGGCTGTTGCGCGCAGGCCCGCGCCGGGCAGCTCGCGGTCGCGCGCGGCGGCCATGAAGGGCTGCGCCAGCAGCGCGGTGAGCGCGTCGCGCAGCGCGATGCGTTCGGGCGCCAGCACGAAGCGGCCGTCCTTGTCCTGCCACAGCAGGCCGGGCTGCGCGCCGCCGAAGCGCAGGTTGAACTCGGCGCGGAATTTCTGGAAGGCGTCTTGCGCGTGGCCGCGCACGGCATCGGCCGACTCCTGCCCCAGCAGCCGGTTCTGCTCGATGCGCGCGATGGTGCGGTCGTAGGAGGCACCCAGCACCAGCACTGGCTGGCGCATCCAGCCGCCCTTGCCCGAGGCCACCAGGTCTTCTTGGTCCTTGATGGCGCCGATCACTTCGCGGTAGCTGGCCGTGGTGCGCGCGAAGGTGCCGTTGCCGGCCAGCGAGGGCATCAGCCGCGCCAGTGTTTGCTCCGACACCAGCAGTTCGTTGTTCGCGAACAGCCGTGCATCGAGCTGCGCCGTGCCCTTGTCGAGCGCGCAGCGCAGCGCCGACTGCACCGGCACCAGTGGAATCGACAGCGCATTGCCCTCGGCCGCCTGGCGGAAGTAGCGCAGGTTGCGGCTCAGGTCGGCGGGCAGTTCGGCGCCCAGCGCGTAGCGCACGGCCACGCGCAGGTCTTCGGCATTGCCGGTCGAAGGCTGGCGCAGGCGCTCCACCGCCTGCAGCGCGGCGTCGAGCTGTTCGGCCGAACCCAGGTAGCGCTGCAGCGCACCGAACTCCGGCTGGTCTTCCACCAGCAGGCCGTTCTTGCGCGGCGCGTCGCCGATGGTCCTGAAGCTCGGCGGCAGTCCGCAGCTGGCGCCGACGATGAATTCGCCGGTCGCCTCGTCCTGCTCCACGCCGCTCAACTGGCTCACGCGGGCCATCAGCTCGCGCCGCAGCGTGCTCACCGCGATGTCGCCGAACTCGCGCTCGATGCGCTCGATCACCCGCTCGTTCAGGTCGTCGAAGGGCCGCCACGAGCCCGGCATGAAGAACGAATAGGTGCCGTCGGTGCGCAGCCGCTCGTTCATGGCCAGCAGCGACAGTGCCTTGTTGCGGTACCACGCGGTGGGTATGGCCTCGCCGCGCTGCTGTGCGCGCATGCGGTATTGCGCGTCGTGCTGCAGCTGCGAGAGCGCCGACACCAGCGTGCCGTTGTGCCGGTGCAGCTGCCAGGTGGCCACCACCAGGCCGATGCCCCAGCCGCCGAGGAAGATCACCGCCGTCCAGCGCAGCGCGCGGTGCAGCACCGGGCGCGCCAGCGTCTGCGTGCGCGACGGCCGGGTGAGGCCGTATTCGAGAAAGATCTTCTTCTCGAACAGGTCGCGCAGGAACGCCGGCTGGCGCATCAGCTGCGCGATCAGGTCGCCGCCGATGGGCTCCAGGTCTTTCCGGCCGTAGGCGTCGTGTTCGGCGTCGATGGCGGCCACGGCCTGCGCCGATTCGCCGGCGTCGCCGGTCAGGTAGATGCCGCGGAAGAAGAAAGGCTCGTGGTAGGCGCTCGGGCGCATCAGCTCGTCGACGTACAGCTGCAACTGGCCGCGCAGCGCCTCGATGCGCGAAGGCAGCAGCAGCTGCGGGCCGGCGCCCTGCGGCGCGGTGTCGGTGGCGAACAGTTCGGCCGACACGTCGGACACCGAACGCACCACCGTGCCCACGGCTTCGTCGACCCAGCCCGGCTGGTAGGTGGTCGACAGGTCGTAGGGCGAAGACCAGCCCAGCATGCTCGCGCGCAGCGGCTCGGGCAGCGCGCGCGCGAAGGCGCTGAAGCCTTCGAGCTGTTCGGCGCCGGTGATGAGCACATACACCGCGAAGCGCATCGCGAAGCGGTTCTGCGCGAGCCACAGGCGGCGGTGCGCGAGCTTGGCGCGCTTGGAGAGTTCGAGCCGCCCGTCGGTGCTGTCGTCCATCAGCAGCGCGGCGGGAATGGTGATGACCACCGAGTCGAACGGCCGCTGCGGCCGGTAGGCGCGGCACATGCCGAGGAACTCGTCCCACGGCTTCTCGGAGGCATCGTCGTCGTCGGGCGAGCCGAGGTAGGCGCCCTGGATGTCGATGACCACGCCGCGGTCGAAGAAGTGCCACGAGATGCCCTGCGTGGCCGCGGCCGAGGCAGACTCGGTGCTCAGCGCGCTGGCCACGCCCGACTGCTCGATGGGCAGCTGGCGGTGGTCGTCGCCCTCGTTGAGCAGCATGATCCATGGAATGCCGTAGCGGTCGGCGCGCGAGGCGATGTTGCCTTCGATCAGCTCCACCGCCTGGCGGAAGGAGCTGCGCAGCGAGTCGAAGCGGATGCGCGCGACCTTCGGGTCGCTCGAAGGCTTGGCGTGCGAACGCCGCGCGGCAAAGTACAGCACCATGCCGAGCACGAGCAGCACCACCAGCGTCAGAACCGCGATGGAAATGAGAAAGAGCTGGTCCGTCAGCATGGCGACGACCTCCTGGGGCTCGTTGAATGGCGCATGTCGTTCATCGCTGGTACGCCCCCGATGCATCGACCGCACCCGGCTGCAGCACCTGCCGCACCGGCCACGACTGCCACAGCCACAGCAGCTCCGACACCGCCAGCAGCGTGGCGGCGCTCAGCAGGAACAGCACCGTCCAGCGGCTGAGCGTGGGCAGCTTGCGCGGCGCGATGTGCGAGAGCGTGCTGGCATAGGCCCGCTCCGACACCACGCGGTCGCGGCCCGAGAAATCGGCCGGCCGCTGGTAGACGAACTGGAACAGCTCCTCGCGGTAGCCGAGCAGCCGCGCTTCCTCGCTGCCGCCGCGGTATTTGCCCTGGAAGCCCAGGGCCAGCGCAAAGAGATAAAGCCGCGCGATGTCCCGCTTGGAGGGCTCGCGGCCCGACAGCAGTTCTTCGATGCGGCTGAACACCAGGTCGCCCGCGATGTTGGTGCGGAACAGCGAAGACTCCAGCAGGTGCGCGGTCCAGCGCTCTCGGCCGATCCACGGCGTGTGCAGCAGGATCTCGTCGGCCAGCGCGGCCTTCAGGTAGCGCGCGTCGGCCACGTTCTCGAGCTCGAAGCGGGTGCTGTCGCGGCGCGATTCGAGCGACTGCAGCTCCAGCAGGTTTTCCAGGTGGCGGGCCAGCGACTGCGCCACCAGGTCGGGGTCGGTCTCGCGCGAATCGGCGGTGCGGTCGCGGGCCTTCACGATCTCGTCGTAGAAGGCGCGGAACTGCTTGGTGATGTGGTCGTCGACCGCAAGGTCGGGAAGGGTGCGTGCCATGGGGTCAGTCCTTGATGAACAGCACGATTTCCTGCGGAGGCTGCGCGGTGGCGCCTTCGTTGGCGTTGGCGATCACCAGCAGCTCGCCGGGCACGGTGAGCGCGGCGCTGGTCTGGATGGCGTAGAGCAGGTAGCCCGAGCCGGGGCGCAGGCCCAGTTCGTCGGCCGACTCGATGGGGCGGCGCACCGCGCCCAGCACGCGGCGTTCGCGCAGCGACGGATAGGCCGACTGCGAACCGACGATGGCGCTGTCCATCCAGGCCAGCAGGTCCTTGTCGGACTGGCCGCGCAGGCCGATCACGATGCGCGCGCCCGACAGCCACTGCGGCTGCAGCGTGGTCTCGAAGGCGCCGTGGCGGAACTCGAACTTGTGCTCGCGGTACTCCTGGCTCACTTCGGACACCGCGTCGCGCAGCGCCAGCAGCAGCGGCTGGAACACGAGCGAAGGGTTCGCATGGTCGTAGTCCATCGGCACCGGCGGCAGGCCGCCGGGCCGCAGCAGGCTGAGCGAGGCCAGCAGCGCGCACAGCGACCAGTACATCGGCAGCGGATGCAGGTGCGGCGTGCGCAGCACGGCCTCGGCATGCGGCAGTCCCGACAGCAGGCTGCGCAGCCGGTCTTTCAGCTCCAGGTGCGCGAGCCGGTCGTCCACGCGCGAAGACGGCACTGCCGTCTGCTTGGCGACGAAGGCGGCCTTGCCGCGCAACTGGCCCAGCAGGCCGGCGGCGGCCGTCCACAGCGGGTTGTCTCGCGCCACTTCCAGCAGTGGCGGCTGCGCGTCGCCGAGCTTCACCACCTCGTTGTCCTTGAAGACCTGGCCCAGCCGCAGGTGAACATGCGTTCCGGGCGGCACCGCGCCCGCGCTCAGCGCCAGGCGCGGCAGCATGCGCGGAATGTTGGCGGGCTCGGCGTCGGACACCGCGTCTTCCACCGGCGCGCCGGCCACCGAGCGAAAGCGCACGGTCGCGGAGCGGTGCCGCGCGGGCGCGTTCACGGGCAGCGTGAGGTAGATGTCGAGCGGCTCGTTGGCCAGCTGTTCCTGGTGCGGCGCGAGCGACAGCTCCAGCGCGCCGTGCGCGGCCTCGGCGGCCGAGTACTGCACGGCGGTGCCGTCCGGCAGGATGGCTTCGAGCGCGAGCACGCGCAGCATGCCGGCGGGCAGCAGGCCCTGGTCGAAAACCAGGCGGCGCACGCCCCAGCTGAAGGGAGCGGCGGCCAGCGTCTGCCAGGCCACGAGGGAGTCCATGCGCGCGGAGAACTGCTGGAAGTGCTGCGGCGACAGCAGCATGCCTTCATGCCACTCGACGCGGTCGGTGATGGGAGCGGTGTTCACTGTTGAAAGGTCCGGGTTGCTCAACGCGTGGTCGACACGTCGAAGCTTTGGATGTCGAAGCGCGCGATGACGGCGCCCTTGAGGTCTTCCACCCGCACGCGATTGGCGCCGGGCGTGGTGTAGTTCGCGAAGACGAGCACGGCCGCCACGCGCGGCGAGCCGATGGCGCTGGCGGGCACGCGGATCGTCTGCCCCGGCACCAGCTCCCAGGAGAGGTAAGACAGGCTTTGCGGGAAGGTCTTCTGCAGGTCGGCGCGCGCGCCGAACCACTTGGCGGCGGAGAGTTCGGTGACGCGGGCGAGCATGGCCTCGTCGAGCACCATCACCACGTCGACCGCCACCGGGCTGTTCTGGTTGGCGTTGGACGCGGCCGACAGCGTGAGCTCGCTCCAGTCCACGCGCGTGCCCTTGGGAAAGAGGCTGCCGCATGCGGCCAGTTGCGCAAGCAGCAGCGCGGCGGCGATCCATCTGAAGAAAGTCGAAGTCCGGTTCATCGCGATATTCCAGGGTTCGCCGCGGCGGAAGTCGCGTACGCGGCGGGGGGCTGCACGGCCTGCCGCGCACCCACGGCAATGCCCATCAGCAGGATCAGCAGGGAAGCCAGCACGCTGCAGCCCGCCAGCAGATAGACGTTGCCGCGCGTGAGCACGAAGCGCAGCGGCTGCACGGGCGCCGCATGGGCGGCGGGCGCGGCCACGCGCTCCGACGGCAGGCCGGCCGACACGATGGCGATCAGCGCGCAGCTGGCCAGCAGCGTGAGCAGGTTGCGCGGGCCTTCGCAGATCAGGTCGATGGCCAGGAACAGCGCCAGCGCGGCTTCTATGGGCAACTGCAGCAGCGACAGCACGATGCCCGCGTAGCCCACGTTGGTCAGGCTGTTGTTGCCGGCCGAGGCGAAGGCCGCCACCGTGGCGCCGGTGCCGATCATTCCGATGTCGGCCGCGCTCAGCGTGCGGTCGTACAGGTTGGCCACGAACAGCGCGAGCAGCACGTAGTAGAGCGCCGAGCCCGCGCGCAGGAACACCGAGGCCGTGGGCACCACCAGCTCCACGATGCCGCGGCTGAAGCCCAGGCGCGCGCTCATCGCCTCGATGGTGTGCGGAATGCTGGCGGTGGTGCTCGACGACACCAGGCTCACCAGCATCGGCGTCTTCAGGTGCTGCAGCACCTCGACCAGCGGCTGGTTGCCGCGCCGGTGGATCACCCAGATGGCCGCCATGCCCAGCAGCGCCACCAGCACCACGAAGTGCAGCAGGAAGCCGCTCATGGCGCGGATCGTCACCGCGTCGGTCTGCGAGAACACATGCGCCGACATGCCGAAGGCCACCACCGGCAGCAGGATGTTGGCGCGCGCGATGATGAGTTCGAGCGTGCGGTAGATGCCCTCGAACATGTGGTTGAGCGCGTTGTGCTGCGTGCGCGCCAGCGCCGCGAAGGCCAGCCCGAACAGCAGAGCGCAAGAAAGTATGCCCAGCGAGCGCCCCTCCACGAGCACGCGGAAGAAGTTGTCGGGCAGCAGCGTGGCGCGCGGGCGCTCCACCGGCGTGGCCTGCACGCCGCCGTCGTACAGCCGCATTTCCATGTCGCCGCCGTCGCCGGCCTTCTGCACCAGTTCGCCGAGGTGCTCGCGCAGGTCGGCGTCGAGGTGCGCGCCGGGCGAGTTCACCCAGCCCAGTGCCAGGCCCGTGCCCGCGCAGCTCGCCACCAGCAGCAGCGCCAGGCCCGCGATCATCGCGATGCGCCGCGCTGGAAACGGCAGCCCCATGGTCTGGCGCAGGCCGAAGAAGGTGGCCACCACCAGCAGCGGAATGGCCGCCATGCTCACGATCGACAGGTACACCTGCGCCGCCGTGTAGGCCACGTCGCCCAGCGCGGGCGCGAAGATGCCCGCGACGCCGCCTGCCGCCATGCACATCAGCAGGGCGAGCAGGCTGTGGGACATGCGCGTCAGGAAACCCATGTCGGCTTGTTCCATCCCTTGTCGAGCGCGAAGGCCACGGTGGCGCGGGCCAGCTCCAGCGAGCTGTCGATCAGCGTGAGCGCGCTGTGATCGGCGGCGTGCGCGGCGTGGGCTGCGATGGGAAGTTCGGTGCAGCCCATGATCACGGCGGTGGCGCCGGTGGCGGCCAGTGCTTGCAGCGCAAGCTCGAAGGCGGCCGCACCGGCCCGCACGTCGCCGGCCTTCACGGCGCGGATGCAGGCGTCCACATGGTCCTGGCCGGTGGCGGCATCGGGAACGAGGAAGTCGATGCCGCGCTCGCGCAGCGCCTCCTGGTAGAAGCCCGAGGCCAGCGCGCCGCGCGTGGCGAGCACCGCCACCCGCGCCGCCCGGCCCGCCGGCGCGGTGGCGATGGCGGCCACGCACGACTGCGCGATGTGGATCACCGGCGCGCGGCTGTGCGCGACCATCTGCGCGTACCAGTGGTGCGACGAGTTGCAGGGAATGGCCACCACGCCCACGCCGATGCTGTTGAGCACGTCGATGCCGGTCAGCAGCGCGGCCAGCGGATCGGGCCCGGTGCCCAGGATGGCGCTGGAGCGGTCGGGCACGTGCGGCAGGTTGGCCACGATCACCGGCAGGTGCTCCTGGTCGCGCGTGGCGGGCGTGAGCTGGATGATCTTTTCCATGAAGTCCACCGTGGCCGATGGACCCATGCCGCCGAGAACGCCGATGCGTGACATGAGCGCGTGTTCCCTAGATCTTCAACGGCCGCGGGCACACGACGGCCACGGCCGCGGTGTTGCCGATGACCAGCACCAGCGTGCGCAGCATGTCGCACACCGGGTCCACCGCCAGGAACAGGATGAACGCCGCCTCGAAGGGCAGGCCCAGGTAGGTGCAGGTCATGCCGATGAGCGACACGGTCACCAGCCCCGTCATGCCCGCCGATGCGAAGCCCGCGAGCACCGACGACGTGAGCACGATGCCGATTTCCACCGGCGACAGCGAGCGCCCATAGATCTGCGCGATGAAGAGCGTGGCGCACACGTAGTACACGACCGGCCCGATGCGCAGCAGCGACACCGTGAGCGGCACCAGCAGCTCGACCCGCGAGCGCGCGAAGCCCAGCCGCGTGACCAGGCTCTCGATCATGATCGGCATGCAGGTGGCGCTGCTGCGCGTGGCCAGCGCCAGCGCGAAGGGGCCGCGCAGCGCATTGAGCGTCTGCCCCAGCGTGCCGTTGGAGCGCTTCCAGATGATCACCGCGGCCACCACCAGCAGCAGCACCGACACCACCAGGAAGGCCACCACGAAGGCGCCCATCGCCCGCAGCGGCTCTATGCCCGTCTTGCCCAGTTGCGCCGCGCTCATGCAGAACAGCACCACCGGCAGCGGAAAGCTCAGCCAGCGCATCAGCGTCTGGCAGGCGTGGTAGACCGTCTCCAGCGCCTGCGTCAGGCCGTCGGAGATGCGCGTGGGCACATGCCCCACCGCCAGGCCGAACAGCAGCGCGAACACCAGCGTCTTCAGCGTGTCGCCGTTGGCCAGCGCCGAGAAGATGTTGGCCGGCACCAGGCTCACCAGCAGGTCGGCGAAGCTGGCGGTCTTCTTCACTTCGTCCACGCCGCGCAGGTTCATGGCCGTGTCGCTGGCGCTCAGGTCGCCGCCGACGATCTGGCCGAAGGTCTGCATGGTGGTGCTGGGCAGGTTCTCGCCCGGGCGAAGAATCAGCAGCGTGGCCGCGCCGGCAATGGCCACGAAGGCCGAGAACGCCAGGAACACCAGCGCCACGCGGCCCAGCAGGCTGGCGGTGCCGCCGTCGCGGAACAGCCGCTGCAGGCTGAAGATCACGGCCGAGACCATGAACGGCAGGGTGATCATCTTCAGCAGGTCGACGTAGATGTCGCCCACGAAGCCCAGCGTGGTTGCCAGCGCGGGCGCGAGCATGCCGAAGGCGACGCCGGCGCCCAGGCTGATGATCACGACCCAGGGGTTGAGGACGAAGGCGTAGAACTTGGAGGAATTCATGATGGGTGCGAGTGCGTTGCGGCGGCTCAGCGGTCGAGCGCCTGCAGCACTTTCTGGATGTCCAGCTTTTCGGTGCGCTGGGCGAGGAACTGGTTGACGTAGGCCAGCAGCGTGGTGTCGGTCACGGCCACGCCGATGCCCAGCGTGTCCTCCAGGTCTTTCAGCGTCACGGTGCGCAGCACCAGCGAGACGGTGGGGTCGGCCTTGAGCACGCGCTTGACCTCGAACTCGTCGCGGTAGGCGCTCACGATCTCGCCCTTGTAAAGGGCTGCGAGCACCTCGTTCCAGGTCGCGAATTCCTGCACCTTGGCGTGCGGGAAGTTGGTGCGCGCGTAGTCCGCGAACGACGACTTCGCGATCACGCCGATGCTGCCGTCGAAGTTGCGGATGACCTCCGGAAGCGGCCGCCCGCGCGAGAGCTGCGCGAACTTCACGCGGTTCAGGATCAGCGAGTGGTTCAGCGTGAGGTAAGCGTCGCTGAAAGCGATCGTCTGCGTGCGCGCCAGCGTGCGCGACAGCTTGCTGATGGCCAGGTCGGCCTGGCCGTTGGCCAGCAGGTCGACCACCGCGTTGAAGGTGCCGGCGTCGCGGTTGATGCGCAGCTTGACGCCCAGCTCCTTGGCCAGCGACTGCGCCAGGCCCACTTCGAGACCGGTCCACTGGCCGCTGTCGTCGAAGAAGAAGAACGGCGGCGTGTCGACCTTGAGCATGGCGACCACCAGCTCGCCGCGCATCACGATGCGCGCGATGTCGGGCGCCAGCAGCCGCCCGTCGGGCACGCGCACGAGGCCGTTGGTGAGCACCGGCGCGGGGGGCGCGGCCGGTGCGTCGGCCGCGGGCGCCGCAGGCGCCGCCACCGGCGCTGCAACTGCCGGAGTGGTGAGAACACCCTGCGCCACGGGGCGTTCGCCCGCGGCGCCGGCGGCACTGCTGGCGCACAGCCCGGCGAACGCCAGCAAGGCGGGAAGGGCAAGGCGGCGCAGCGCGACGTGCATGCCCGTGAGTTGTCGTGCGTTGTTCGACATGCTTGGAATCACTTTGGTCATTGGGTGGGGGCGGCGGGAGCCGGCGCGGGCGAAGGCAACGGCGAAGAAGAAGGCATCGGCGCGGGCGCCGCGACGGCGGCGGCGGCAGGGGCGGGCGTGGGCGCCAGCAGCTTGCCGATCTCGATGCCCATCAGGAACAGGAGAACGCACAGCAGCACCAGGCAGACCGCCGTGATGGCGACCATGCGGGAGCTCATCGTGAAAACGTATTGCGACATGGGGTGGGCGGAGATAAGCGGTGACCGGTTCAGGGAACCATGGAAGTGAATTGGCCCGGCACCACGACCTGGATCACGCCGCCCCAGCTGCAGGCGAGCTTGGAGCTGTCCTGCAGGGCGGGCATGTTGCCGAGCAGCACGGTGGGCGAGCCCGGCGCCCACGGCGCGGCGGTCACCGGAATGCAGGGCATGGGCGTGAAGGCGCCGAGCGCGGCGGCGGTGGCGGCCGCCACCATCGGGTTCGCCATGCTGTTGCAGGTGCCGAAGGGCAGGATGTTGACGAAAGGCTTGTTGTCCATGATGGTGGCCGCCGGCACGCTGCTGGTGACCACGCCGGCCACGGGCAGCACGCCGAGGGTGGAAGGCGCGGCGCCGAAGCTGCACTGCAGCGTGGCGCCCATGCACACATGCATTCCCATGGCTCAGCTCCCCCTCACGAGTTTTTCCAGGCTCTTCATGAAGCCCGGTGGCGCGGTGGCGGCCACGATCTCGCGGCCGGCGTCGTCGAAGCGGCGCGGGCTGCCCCAGGGCTTGCCCTGGCGGTAGGCGATTTCTTCCATCAGCTGGCCGTTGGGCCAGAAGCGCCGCAGCGGCCCGTGCAGCACGTTGGCCACGTAGGTGGACGACTGCGCCACGCCGCCGCCCGGCAGGTAGTCGAGCACCTCGCCGTCGAGCAGGCCGGCGCGGTAGTTTTCGCGCCGCACCATGCGGCCTTCGTGGAAGTAGGCGGCGTCGCCGTCGAGCCGGCCGGCCACGTAGCGCAGCCGCGCGCTGACGTCGCCCGACTCGGCATAGGACACGGCCTCGCCGTGCAGCGCGCCGCGCACATGCGTCTGCGTCTGCATCAGCTTGCCGCTGGGGTAGTAGCTGCGCGTGACGCCTTCGGCCACGCCGCCCACGCGCTGGGTTTCCTGCAGCAGCTGGCCGCGCTCGTCGAACAGGCGCATGGCACCGTGCGGCAGGCCGGCCTGGTAGGCCGCGTCCATCGCCGGCTTGCCCGGGGCCGAAAACACCTGCATCGGACCGTGCGGCACGTCGCCCAGGAAAGATGCGCGCACCACCGTGCGGCCCGCATCGTCCACGGCCTCGCGCACCTCCGCGCCGGGCGCGGATGGAAGAGGCGAGGAAGAAGGAAGAGCCATGGCGTTCAATTGATCTTCACCAGCCCGCCCTTGAGCGTGACCATGCCGCCGCCTTCGACGGCGTTCATGCCCGATGCTTTGCTGCTGATCGACGGCGCCTCGTTCGACAGCGAGGCGCCGCCCTTGGCCGACAGCGCCACGCCGGCCTCGGCCTTGAAGTTGACGCCGGCATTGGCGCCCAGGTCGGTGCCGGCCTTCAGGTCCAGCGTCTGGGCCGACTTGATGAGCAGCGTGCCCGTCACGTCGATCACCAGGTTGCCCGTGACCTTGAGCTCGTAGTTGCCGGTGACGGTCTGCGTGAAGTTGGCCTTGTTGTCGTGCGTCTCGTTGCCGATGACTTCCAGCGCGCGCGTGCCCTTGACCGAGTGGGTCTCGTTGCCCGTGTCGACCTTGACGGTGCGATTGCCCTTGGTGACGGTGTGGAGCTCGTTGCCGGCCAGCACCGTGGTGGTCAGGTCGTTCTCGATTTCCGCCAGCATGTCTTTCTGCGCATGCAGGTAGAACTGCTCGGCGTCCTTCTTGTCCTCGAAGCGCATCTCGTTGCCGGC
>NZ_JBXASW010000083.1:0-21894 GCF_058809745.1 Variovorax sp. MPBD4-3 | reverse complement strand
CCCCTCACCGACCTGCTCGGCGACCCGCCCCTGGGCGCCCAGCTCGCCAACATCGACGAAGCGAAATGGATGCGCGCCGAGGCCAACGCCTCCGCCGACAGCCCCAACAAGGCGCTGGGCGTCATGGCGCACCCCACCGAATCGCTGGCGCAGCGCTTCCACGAGATGCTGGCCACGGCGCAGTCGAACGTGGTGGTGATATCGCCCTACTTCATTCCGGGCGACGAGGGCATGGAGCGCATCCGCATGGGCCGCGAGCACGGCGTGAACATCACCGTCATCACCAACTCGCTGGCCGACAGCGACGAGCCGCTGGTCAACATCAACTACAACCGCTACCGCGTCGACATGCTCAAGCTGGGCGTGAACCTGTACGAGGTCAGCACCCAGCAGCTGCGGCGCAGCGGCCAGTTCCGCGACCTGCTGAAGAAGGCCCGCGGCCGCCTGCACGCCAAGCTGGCGCTGGTGGACCGCCAGTGGGTGCTGCTCGGCTCGATGAACCTCGACCCGCGCTCTGCCCGGCTGAACACCGAGTTCGGCGTGCGCGTGCGCAGCTTCGACCTGACGCAGGCGCTGCTTTTCGCCTACCAGCTCGACGACATCGAAGGCGTCTACCGCGTCACGCTCAAGCCCGACGGCCAGAACGTGCAATGGGTCGGCACCGGTGACGTCGACAACGAAGTGCTCGACAGCGAACCCGACTCCAGCATGCTGACGCGGCTGCAGCTGCTGCTGTTCTCCTGGTTCGTGCCGACCGACCAGCTGTAGCAGCCGTGACGCGGCGACGCCGTGCCGCGCATCGAATCTTAAAAAGCGACTAACAATCCCCGGGCATCATTCGGGCAGCCGCACCTGGTCACAAGAAATCCTGTCCCTTCGATGCACCTGCTTCTCGTGGAAGACGACGACATGCTGGGCGAAGCCGTGTGCGACGGCGCCCGGCAAGGCGGCTGGTCGATCGACCGCGTCGACTGCGCCTCCGCCGCCCGCGTCGCCCTGATCGATCATGCCTATGCCGCCGTGCTGCTGGACCTGGGACTGCCCGGCGGCGATTCGGGGCTGACGGTGCTGCGGTCGATGAGAACCCGCTACGACCCGACCCCGGTGCTGATCCTTACGGCGCGCGACCAGCTCAGCGAGCGCATCCATGGCCTCGATGCAGGCGCCGACGACTACCTGGTCAAGCCGTTCCAGTTCGACGAGCTGTGGGCTCGCTTGCGTTCGGTCATCCGCCGCAGCCGAGGGCGTGTGATACCGGTCTTCACGCGGGGCGACGTCGAGGTCGACCGCAGCCGGCGCATGGTCACCAGGGCCGGAGTCGAGGTGCCGCTGAGCGCGCACGAGTACCGCACGCTGCTCGCCCTGCTCGAGCGCCCCGGCCACGTCGTCACCCGCGACCAGCTGCAGGACGCGGTCTACGGAAACGCCAGCGTGGTCGAGAGCAACACCATCGCCGTCTTCATCCACCAGCTGCGTCGCAAGCTCGGCGACGACCTGATCCGGACCGTCCATGGCCACGGCTACGTCGTCGGCCAACGTTCGCCGTGAAGCCCAAGTCGCTGCATGCGCAGATGATCGCAATGATCGCTGCGACCATCGCGCTGTGCTGGGTCGGGGCGCTTGCGCTGCTGTTCGCATACCTCGCCCACAACAAGACCAGCACCTGGGACGACAAGCTCAAGACCATCGCCATCCGGCTGCTCACCACGATCCCCGCCGACGCCGACCTGACGGTGACGGGGCCCGCCCTTCGGCTGCGCAATCCGGCGCTGGAGCGCAGCGAGAAGCTGGCCTTCCAGGTCTGGATCAACCGCCGGCAACTTGCGGTGCCCTCGCCGGGCGCACCGGCGACTCCCCTGCGGCCCGACTTCGAGGATGGTCCGGCCACGACGGAAATTGCGGGCCAGCGCTGGCGCGTCTATTCGGTCTCGGATGCCGACGGACGAGTCCATGTGCAGGTCGGCAATCCCCATAGCGTGGTGGACGCCGAAATCCGCAACGACGCGCTGACCGGCCTGGTGCGCACTTCGCTCGTGCTGCTGGTCGTGGGCGCCCTCATGTGGATGGTCGTGCACACCTCACTGAAGCAGGTGGTGGCGCTGGAGGCCGCGATGCGCGGCCGCCGCAAGTTCGACCTCACGCCGCTGTCGCCGGATGCCTTGCCTCGCGAACTCCATCCGCTGGTGGCGTCGTTCAATCATCTGCTGCTGCAGCTTGCCGAATCGATCGAAGGCGAGCGCCGTTTCATCGGCGATGCCGCACACGAACTGCGCACGCCGCTGGCCGCGCTGCAGGCACAGGCGCAGATCGCGCTGCGCGCGAACACCGTGGCAGACAAGGACCTGGCACTGACCAAGCTTCTTCGCGTCGCGCAGAGCAGTTCGCGGCTGTCGGAGCAGTTGCTCGACCTGGCGCGCCTGAATGCCGGTGCCAATGCGCCGCAGCACACGCCGGAGGATCTCGGCGATCTCGTCCTGCACGTCGCGCGCGACTTCGACACGCATGCGCTGCAGCACGAGCGCTCCTTGCTCCTCGAAATAGGCAGGTGCACCATCCGCTGCAACGTCGACGAAATAGGCATCCTGCTGCGCAACCTGATCGACAACGCGCTGCGCTACACCTCGAAGGGCGGCCGCGTCAGGGTCGGCTGCGGCTACCAGCGGGACGCCGACCCGGGGCAAGCGCCAAAGGCGTATCTCGACGTGGCCGACGACGGCCCGGGCGTGCCGCCGCCGGAACGCCAGGCGATCTTCGAGCGCTTCCATCGGGCCGCCGGCACCTCGGCGCGCGGAAGCGGCATCGGCCTGTCACTGGTGGCCGGTATCGCGCAGTCGCATCACGCGACGATCGAAACCGGGAACGGACTGGACGGGCGCGGCTTTGCCGTCCGGATCGTGTTCCCTGCCGCAACGGCGGGCGCCGACGTTCAGAACCCGTAGACGTATCCGAGTCGCACGCCGGCCTGGTTCGCGCGACCGACCAGGGGACTGCTCTTGATGCCGCTGCCGAATCGGGTCGTACCCAGGTCCAGGAAGACTTGGTGCTGCGGCCCCAACGCATAGTCCACGCGCAGGCCTGCTTCGACATTGGCGGTGGCCTTGCCGGCATATTGGGCGCGGCCGCGGCGGACCTCGGCAGTCTTCACACCGTAGTAATAGTCGACGTATCTGCGGTCGACCCGCTGCAGCGCCACGCGCGGCGTGAAGCCGAAGGAACCCGCGGAAAAGCGCCGGTCCAGCTGCACCGCGAACCTCGTGCCCTTGCTGTTGCCCGAACCATCGGCCAGCAATTCGGCCGAGAGGTTTGCGATGTCGGTGCGCCAGATGGCCGCCCCGCCCAGCCAGATGCTGCCCTTGCGCTTGTCCATGCCGGCGAGGTAGGGCGAATCCTTGGACTCGTAGCCGTCGCTGGCGTAGCGTGCACGCAGACGCAGCAGCACAGGCCCCGCGGACGGCAACTTCACTTCGATGCCCGGGGGGCCCACGCTTATCCAGCTGTTCTCGTAAGCCACGAAAGGGATGGCCAGGGTCTTGTCCTTGAAATCGCGATAGGGCTTGCGCTCCATGATCGCGCCGATGCCAACCCCCCATTGCGGCGAGGCCACCTCGCCCGCGGTGTCTTCCGCGATCTGAATCTGCGCCCATGCCGGCGAAAGACCGGCGGCGCAGGCAGCGCTCATCGCGAAGAATGTGAAAGATGCGCGCGCGTGGCGCTTCCTGCCCGGGCTCGAAAGGCGGCTTGGCTTGGTCATGAAGATCCTCGGTTGAAAAATCCAGTGCTCCTGGCGAGCGCTGCCGTTCCGTATGCGTGGTTGGACCGCGAAACAGAACACGCCGCTGCCTGCGACGTGGATCCTGACGGGACGGCTTTAAGGACTTTTTAGGGATTCACTTCACGGATGCTTCGCTCTCGTCGCCAAGTAAACGTCCCGCCGATAGCGCCCTTGCGCGATGAGGTCTTCCAGCGCGGAGCGCCCCAGCACTTCCTCGAGCACGGCATCCACGCCGGCCGCCATGCCGTGCAGGCTGCCGCACACGAAGACCACGGCGCCGTCGCCGATCCAGCGCTGCAGTTCGGGCGCTGCGTCGCGCAGCCGGTCCTGCACGTAGATGCGCTCGGGCTGGTCGCGCGAGAACGCCAGGTCGATGCGGGCAAGAGCACCCTGCTCGCGCCACCGCGTGAGTTCGTCCATGAAGAAGGCATCGCACGCGCTCTGGCGTTCGCCGAACAGCAGCCAGTTGCGATGAAACCCCTGCGCCACGCGCTCGCACAGGTGTCCGCGCAACCCCGCATAGCCCGAACCGTTGCCGATGAAGATGCAAGGCCGCTCGTCCGCCACGGGTTCGAAGCCGGGGTTGGCCAGCAGGCGCAATTCCACTTGTGCCGACGGCATCGCATGCACCGTGAGCCAGCCCGAGGCGAGCCCCAGGCCCGACTCATGGCGCGCCTGCCGCACCAGCAGCCGGATGCGCCCTTCTGCCGGCACCGAGGCAATCGAGTAGCGACGCGGCGCCAGCGGCACGAGCGCATCGGCCAGCGCCTGGGCGTCTGAAACCTGCGACAGCGCTTCCGGCGCCGGCATCGCGCTGCATGCCAGGGCCTCGCGCAGCATGAGGGTGCGGCCTTCGAACCGCACCTGCGCATCGCCGTCCAGCGATGCCGAGCGCAGCAGGGCAGCCACCGTTTCCGGCGCATGGCGCGGCCGCAGTTCGGCCAGTGCGCCCGGTCGCCATGAAGGCAGTTCGCCCTGCACCGAAGGCGTCAGTTCAATCTCGCAAAGCGGATGCCCCAGGCTGCGCGGGTTGAGCGGGCGGCGCGCGCACAGCGTCCATGCGCCGAAAGGCTGCTCCTCGGGCACGGCGCCGAGCGCATCGGGCATCGCGCCACCCCGCGCCCCGGGCATCGCGCCCAGGTGCCGCCGCCAGACGGCCAGCGCACCGGCGTCGCCGTTGTCGACCTCGACCATCGGAAACAGCGACTGCGCACCGGCCGCGACCAGCGCATGGTCCAGCGTGTGTCCGAAGCCGCAGAAGCGCGCGTAGTGCCGGTCGCCCAGCGCCAGCAGGCCGTAGCGCAGGTGCGACAGCGCCTCGCCGCCGACCTGCGCAAGCCGCTGCGCGAATCGACGCGCGGCATCGGGCGGGCCGCCTTCGCCGAAGCTGCTGGCGACGATCAGCACGTGCCGGTGGTGCCGCAACTGCTCGGGGTCCAGACGCGCCAGCGACGCCACGGTCACCGGCAGCCCCGCGCCCTCGAGCGCGGCGGCGCTGCGCATGGCAAGGCCCTCGGCCGTGCCCGACTGGCTCGCGAAGGCCACCAGCACGCGTTCCGACGCAGGCGCCATGCCGCCGGCCGGCCGCACCGCCGCTTCCAGCGCCGCGCGCTCGGCCCGCACCGCGCGCTTCTTGCGGCGCCGGTCGAGGTACAGCAGCCAGCCGGTGATGGAAAACACCGGCAGCATCAGCGCCGCCAGCAGCATCGCGATGCGCCCCGGCATGCCGAAGTAGGTGCCCATGTGAAGCGGATAGATCGCCGCCAGGAATCGCCCGCCCGCCGTCTTGCCGGCATGGCGCTCGTCCTGCGTCACCTCGCCGCCCGGCAGCCGCACCGTCATGCGGTTGCGCGCGCGTTCGTGGGCGGGCGCCGTGTCGAGCCAGGTGAACAGCACCGACGGCGCGGCGCCCAAGGGCACGCGCAGGATGACCTCGCTCCAGCCGCCGGTCTCGCGCGCCTTCTGCTCGAAGACAGCCCAGGCGGGCGCGACATCCACCGCGGCGGCATCGTCGCGCGCCACGTTTCGCATGCGCGGCGCGGTGCGCGCCTGCTGCGCGGCCACGCGGGGATGGCCGGCCATCGCATCGACACGGTCGCGCACCGCGTCGAAGGCCCAGTACAGCCCGCTGGTGGTGAACACGATGTACATCAGCAGCGCGCAGGTGCCCATCACCGAATGCAGGCCCCACAGAAAAGAGCGCCCCTTGAGCGCCGGATCGAAAGTGAGCCACGCGCGCCAGTCGAGCGGGCGGCGCGGCCATCGCAGATAGAGGCCCGAGAGCGACAGCAGCAGCAGGCCCATCGCCAGCACGCCGGCCACCACCCGCCCGGGCTCGCGCGGCAGCAGCAGCCAGCGATGCAGCGACTCGACCCATTCGAAGAAGCCGGCGCCCGCGAGCGGCGGCAGCGCAGTGCCCGCGTAGGGGTCGAGGTAGACGGTTTCACCGCGCCGCTCACCCGGCGGCGGCGCGAAGATCACCCGCGCGGCCGCGCCCGGCTCGGCGAACAGCGCGAGCGTTCCGACCTGGCGCCCGGGCCACTCCTGCCGTGCCGCCGCGAGCAGCTGCGCCGGCGTGAGCACGGGCACGGCCTGCGCCGGCACGTGGCGCCCGTGCGGGTTGAGTGCATCGATGATTTCCTCGCGGAACGACAGCACCGCGCCGCTCAGGCCGATGACGATCAGCACCGTGCCGGCCGTGATGCCGATCAGCCAGTGCAACTGGAACCAGAGCTGGCGCAGCGCGGGGGATTTCATCGATTCTTTGTTTTCAGCGGATGCCGGCGGTCCAGTCGACGGCCGCGTCGAACAGCATCCGGCCCGCGGGCGAAAGGTTGGTGAAGGTCTCGTTGCCGAGGAAGAACATCACGCGGCGCGCCGGCGCGAGCGACTCGTAGTCCATGGTGGCGCCCTTCTCGTAGCCGAAGATGGCCGCCTTCTCGGGCTGGCCGTACAGCGTGGCGATGGTGGTGGCGCCCAGGCCCGGCTTGCCCCAGCTCATGCCGGCCTGCCTGGCGTAGACGTTCGTCACGCCGGCCGGCAAGCCCGCCGACATGGGATGCGGCGCATTGACCAGCCACAGGTAGCGCTCCTTGGCGGCTTCGCCGAAGTCCGTGTCATGCCGCTTGCCGGTCATGGCCAGGTCGTCGAGCAGGTCGTTCTCCCAGGTGAGCAGCGGCACCGGCAGTTGGCGCCAGGCGCCGCTCACGTCCTTGGCGGCGACGGTGGACGAGATCACGACGAGGTCCGCGCCGGCCGCCACCGAGGGCGCGGCAGACTGGTCCTGCAGCGTCACGGCAAAGCCGCGCGACTCGAGGTGCGCCTTGACCTTCTCGTCTGCCGGAAGGCTGGGGCCGTCGCGCTGCACCAGCAGCACGACCTTGCGGCCCTGCCCCGGCAAATCTGCGGCCCATGCGCCTGCCGTCGAGAGGCCGCACGCCATCAGAAGAACGACGGCCGCGCGGGTGATGTGAATGAGCGGCTTCATCTAGAACTCGAAGGTCGTGAGGAACGAGACTTGGCGCGCATCGCCCATCGAGATGAAATAGGTGTTCGCTGCCGACGGGTAGTAGGTCTTGTCGAACAGGTTCTTCACGTTCAACTGGAACTTGACCTTCTTGCCATACAGGCGCGTGTCGTAGGTGGCGAAGGCATCGACCGTGGTGTAGCCCGGCAGCACGAAGCTGTTGGCCGAGTCGCCCGCGCGCTTGCCGACGTAGTGCGCGCCGGCGCCCATGCGCAGCCTTCCTTCGCCGCCGAACACCTGGCCGAAGTCGTACACGGCCGACAGCGACGCGGTCTGCCGCGCCACGTTCCAGAGCCGGTTGCCGGCGTACAGCGGGTCTTCCGTGGTCTTGGCGTCAATGTAGGCGTAGCTCGCGATCGCGCTCCAGTTCTTGCTCAGCTGGCCCGCAACGTCCACTTCGAGGCCGCGGGAACGGGCCGCGCCCGAGGTGCGCCAGTCGGTGAGCTTGGTCACGTCGTTGAACTGCGAGACCAGCACGTTGCGCTTGTGGATGTCGAACAGCGCCACGGTGCCGGTCACGCCGCCGGGCATGTCGAACTTGGCGCCGAGCTCCCACGACTTGGCTTCCTCGGGCTTCACCGAAGCATCGAGCACGTAGCCGCTCGACAGCGGCGCGATGGTCGACGCCGGCTTGAGCGACTGGGTGTAGCTGCCGTAGAACGACACGGTATCGGTCCACTTGTAGATCAGCCCCAGGCGCGGCAGCAGCTTGGAGCCGTAGGTGTCGGTGTTGACCTTGAAGGGCCGCCCGCGCCCCGCGAGCTGCGACCACGCCTGGTAGCGCAGCGCGGCCACCGCGATCCAGCGGTCGCTCAGGTGAATGGAGTCCTGGAAGAACAGCGACTGGTTGTGCAGCCTGTCGGTCTGGTCGCTGTCGCTCGCCGACACGGTGCTCGACGGCGCCTCGAGGCCGTACACCGGCAACAGGTAGCTGAAGGTGCTCCTGGTGGCCTGGCGCAGCAGGTCGGCGCGGTAGATCCTGCGGTACTCGGCGTCCCAGCCGAACTGCAGGTCGTGGCGCATGCCGCCCAGTTCGACGGTGCCGTCGACATACGCGGTGGCGTAGCTGTCGGTGCTCAGCGCGCCGTGGGTGGCGTCGTTGCTGCGCGTGAGTGTGCCGCGCGTGGTGTTGATGCCGTTCACCCGCAGCTGGTTGGCGTCGTAGGTTTCCTGGTTGTAGCTGAGGTTCAGGTGGCCGGCCCAGCCGCCGCCGAACTGGTGGTCGACAGAGAGCTGGCCCAGGTGCGTCTCGCCGCGCATCTCGTTGAAAGGCTCGTCCAGGCGCTGCGTCCTGGGCAGTGCCAGCGGGCGCTGGGTGCGCGGGTCGAGCGCGGTGCCGCGGTCGAAGGGCGTGACGTACCTGCGGTACTCGTACCAGAGCACGGCCTGGGTGTCGTCGCCGTACCAGGCCAGCGACGGTGCCACCAGCGTCTCGCGGTGCTTGCCGAAGTTGCGCCAATAGTCCTCGTCCACGTGGTCGACGATCAGCCGGTAGGCCAGCCCGTTCTCGCCGATGGGGCCGGTGGTGTCCAGCGTGGCGCCACCGCCGTCGCGCCCGCCCGCGTAACCCGAGCCCAGCAGCGACAGGCTCGTGCGCTGCCGCAGTTGCGGCTTCTTGCTCACCACGTTGATCACGCCGCCCGGGTCCATCAGGCCGTAGAGCTGCGACGACGGGCCCTTGAGCACTTCGACGCTCTCGGCCGCCGCGTTCATGCCGCGGCCCTGCACCAGCGGCATGCCGCTGTGCATGATCGAGCCGTCGCGGTTGCCGCCGAAGCCGCGCTTCATGATGGTGTCCTGCGTGCCGGCCAGGGTGTTGCCCTGGTTGATGCCGCTGACGTTGGTGAGCGCGTCGTCGATGTTGCGCGGACGCTGGTCGCGGATGACCTGCGCGGGCACCACGTTCACCACCTGCGGAATCTCCAGCACCGGCGCGGTGGTGCGCAACGTGGAGGCGTCGGGCGTGGGCTGGTAGCGGTCGTCCGCGTCGGCGGGTGCCGGCGCCGCGCGGGCCACCACGCGCACCGCCGGCAGCGTGCCGTCGGCCTCGCCTGACTCGCCCGCCGATGCCTCGGGCGCCGCGGCGCTCTTGCGCAGCGTGAATTCACCCGCGCCGCCTTCCACCGCCTCCAGCCCGGTGCCCGAGAGCAGCGCCGCAAAGCCCGCGCGCACCGTGTAGCTGCCTTGCAGGCCGGCGGAGTTCAGCGCCCGCGTGCTCGCGGGGTCGAAGGACAGCGCCACGCCCGACGCCGCGGCAAAGCGCCCGAGCACCGTGGCCAGCGGGCCGGCGTCGATGCGGTAGCTGCGGGCCGCCTGGTTCTGAGCGCGGGCGCCGTCGGCGGTGTCGGCGGCCACGGCCGCGATCGGCAGGGCCATCGTCGCGGCGAACAGGCACATCAGCGCCTTGCGGACGGGGTTGGGTGATGAGGGGTGCGCGTGCATTCTTCGGAATTCCTTCGGCATTGATTGCGGATTCATGGCTCTCAATGGGTAAGCCGAACGAAATCGAAAAAGATGAAAGGCGGCGGCAAAAAAAAGTGCGCCGCAGCGCATGGCCGCATGCGGAATCAGGCGGGCACCAGCGACACCCAATAGCGCGTGAGGCCGCTCACGCGCACCGGAAACGCCCGCACGATGACCGCCAGCGCCTTGCCGGTATCCATGACCGGGAAGGCGCCCGACACCCGGATGTCCGCGACGGCGGGGTCGCAGGCCAGCCGGCCGCGGTGGTAGCGCGCAAGCTCGGCCACCACGTCGCCCAGCCGCCAGTCGTTGACGACGAGGCTGCCGTGCTCCCAATCGGCCAATGCGGGATCGGCCGGCTGCGGCGCATCGACGCTGTCGCCGGTGAAGGCCACCTGCTGCCCGGCCTCCAGCCGCACCACGTTGCCGGGCGCGTGCGAGGCGCGGACCTCGACGGCGTCTTCGAGCACGCTCACCACCGTGCGCGCGCCGTCGCTGCGCACCGTGAAGCGCGTACCCAGCGCGAGGATGCGGCCATGCGGCGTCGCGACCAGGAAGGGGCGGCTGTCGATGCGCGCCGCACCCGGCAGGCCGCGGTGCCTTGCCGTCTCGGCCAGGATCTCGCCTTCGCGCAAGGTGACGAGCCTGTGCGTGGCGTCGATGGACACATCCACCGACGTGCGGGTGTTGAGCTTCAGCAGCGAGCCGTCGGCCAGCGTGACGGAACGCTGCTCGCCGGTGCCCGTGCGGTAGTCGGCCAGCCAGGCGCGCCAGCCGCCGTCGGTGCCGGCCACCTGCCACGACGCGTAAGCCAGCGAGCCACCCCCCGCCAGCACGGCAATGCCGCGCAGCACCCGGCGCCGGTCGGCATGCGCAGCCCGCAGCGTGGAGGCCGCCACGTGCGCCGGCACGCGCTTGAACGTCGCCTGCATGGCCTCGAAGCGCTGCCAGGCGCGCTGGTGGTCGGGGTGGGCGCGATGCCAACGGCGCCAGTTCTCGCGGTCGGCCTCGGTGGCATCGCCGGAGCACAGCCGGGCGTACCAGGCGATGGCCTCCTTGCGGACCTCGGCTTCGCTGCGCGAGGGCGCGCCGATGCCGTCGGGCGTCAGCTCGAAGCCGGACTTCATCATCACGGCGCGAGCATGTAGCAATGCTCGAGCGCCTTGAGCATGTAGTTGTTGACCGTGCGCACCGTCACGCCCAGGCGGGCGGCGATTTCCGCATAGGAGAGTCCATCGAGCTGCGACAGCATGAAGGCCTGCCGCACCGGCGGCTTCATGCCGTCGAGCATGGTGTCGATGGCCACCAGCGCCTCGAGCACGATGGCCCGCGCTTCGAGCGACGGCAATTGGGGTTCGGGCAGCGCGGCGAGGGTGTCGAGGTAGGCACGCTCCAGTGCCCGGCGCCGGTGGAAGTCGACGACCAGCCCGTGCGCGATGGTGGCCAGGTAGGCGCGCGGTTCAGCCGCGGCTACGGGCTCCCTCCTGCTCAGCAGCCGCACGAAGGTGTCGTGCGCCAGGTCGGCGGCGTTGTGCGAGCAGCCCAGCTTCTTGCGCAGCCAGGCGTGCAGCCATCCGTGATGATTGCTGTAGAGCGTTTGCACCTCGTGCTGAACTAACGCGAACTCGCCGGCCGGCATGGGTGGAATCTCCGCGCAGCCGCGATGGCTTCGCTCGGTTATTAATACGAATAGTTCTCAATTGTACGCTTTCGCCGGATGCCTTCCAACCAGCTGGCACGCACACTGCCCTTGAAACGTCATCGATTGCCCTTATGATTAGCACTCGCTGCTGACGAGTGCTAACAGCCCTCGCTTCCAGTCGATGGGCTGCCGGCCTCCGGTCCGGCGCCCGACCACAAAACCCGTTTCTTATCCATACATCCAGGAGATGCAATGAAACTTCGTCCTTTGGCCGATCGCGTGATCGTCAAGCGTGTTGACAGCGAAACCAAGACCGCCTCCGGCATCGTCATCCCCGACGCAGCCGCCGAGAAGCCCGATCAGGGCGAAGTCCTGGCCGTGGGCCCGGGCAAGCGCAACGACAAGGGCGAGCTGGCCGCACTGACCGTCAAGGTCGGCGACCGCGTCCTGTTCGGCAAGTACAGCGGCCAGACCGTCAAGGTCGGCGGCGACGAACTGCTGGTCATGAAGGAAGACGACCTGTTCGCGGTCGTCGAGAAGTAATTCAAACATCCCATTCGGAGTAATAAAACATGGCAGCAAAAGACGTAGTCTTCGGCGGTGAAGCCCGCGCACGCATGGTCGAGGGTGTGAACATCCTGGCCAACGCAGTCAAGGTCACCCTGGGCCCCAAGGGCCGCAACGTGGTGCTCGAGCGCTCGTTCGGCGCCCCCACCGTCACCAAGGACGGTGTGTCGGTCGCCAAGGAAATCGAACTCAAGGACAAGCTGCAGAACATGGGCGCCCAGCTCGTGAAGGAAGTGGCCTCCAAGACCAGCGACAACGCTGGTGACGGCACCACGACCGCTACCGTGCTGGCTCAAGCCATCGTTCGCGAAGGCTTCAAGTACGTGGCCGCAGGCATCAACCCGATGGACCTGAAGCGCGGCATCGACAAGGCCGTGACGGCCTTGGTCGAAGAGCTGAAGAAGGCTTCGAAGCCCACCACCACGTCGAAGGAAATCGCTCAAGTCGGCTCGATCTCGGCCAACAGCGACGAAACCATCGGCAAGCTCATCGCTGACGCGATGGACAAGGTCGGCAAGGAAGGCGTGATCACCGTCGAAGACGGCAAGTCGCTCGAAAGCGAACTGGACGTCGTCGAAGGCATGCAGTTCGACCGCGGCTACCTGTCGCCGTACTTCATCAACAACCCCGAGAAGCAATCGGCGCTGCTCGACAACCCCTTCGTGCTGCTGTTCGACAAGAAGATCAGCAACATCCGTGACCTGCTCCCCACGCTGGAACAAGTCGCCAAGGCCGGCCGTCCGCTGCTGATCATTGCCGAAGAAGTCGAAGGCGAAGCCCTGGCTACGCTGGTCGTGAACACGATCCGCGGCATCCTGAAGGTCGTGGCCGTCAAGGCTCCTGGCTTCGGCGACCGCCGCAAGGCCATGCTGGAAGACATCGCCATCCTGACGGGCGGCAAGGTCATCGCTGAAGAAGTGGGCCTGACGCTCGAAAAGGTGACGCTGGCCGACCTGGGCCAGGCCAAGCGCATCGAAGTGGGCAAGGAAAACACCATCATCATCGACGGCGCCGGCGCTGCTGCCGACATCGAAGCCCGCGTGAAGCAAGTGCGCGTGCAGATCGAAGAAGCCACGAGCGACTACGACCGTGAAAAGCTGCAAGAGCGCGTGGCCAAGCTGGCCGGCGGTGTTGCCGTGATCAAGGTCGGCGCCGCCACCGAAGTCGAAATGAAGGAAAAGAAGGCTCGCGTCGAAGACGCCCTGCACGCTACCCGCGCCGCAGTGGAAGAAGGCGTGGTTGCTGGTGGCGGCGTGGCTCTGCTGCGTGCCAAGCAAGCCGTGGGCGACCGCGTCAAGGGCGACAACGCCGACCAGGACGCCGGCATCAAGCTGGTGCTGAAGGCCATCGAAGCGCCCCTGCGCGAAATCGTGAACAACGCCGGCGGCGAAGCCTCGGTGGTGGTGAACGCGGTTCTGGCCGGCAAGGGCAACTACGGCTTCAATGCCGCCAACGACACGTACGGCGACATGCTCGAGCTGGGCATCCTGGACCCGACGAAGGTCACCCGCACCGCACTGCAGAACGCCGCTTCGGTGTCCTCGCTGCTGCTGACGACCGAAGCCATGGTGGCTGACGCTCCGAAGGACGACGCTCCTGCCGGCGGCGGCATGCCCGACATGGGTGGCATGGGCGGCATGGGCGGCATGGGCATGTAAGCCCGAAGGCCGGGAACACTTTCCCGGCCGAGCCGCTCGATCCGTCGAGCAACAAGAAGAGCCGGGCATGCCCGGCTCTTTTTTTTTGCCCGCGGGGCCGCGCGCCCGCCTACCAGCCGCCGCCGTTGCGGTTGGGTCCGCGCTGCGTGCCGTCCATGCCCGCGGGCGCCCAGGCTCCGATGGTGTGGCAAGCATGGCCCGGCGCGACCAGCTGGTGGCGCCGGGGCAGGTCGTCCACCGGCCTGACCAGCACCTCGACGCTGTCACGCGCCTCGCCGCATGCGACGACGACTCGGTGCAGGCCGGCACCGACACCCTCCAGGCTGGCCTGCCAGAGGCCGGCGCCCGCGTCCTGCATGGGAGACGGTGCGCCCGCGTCCAAGGACACCTCCATCGGCGCCGTGGCGTGGCCGATGCGCCGTGCCACGACCTGCAGCGTGCCGGGCCGCGGCACCTGGCGCGGGTCGGTCACGCGGGTGAGCAGGCGCACATCGCAGGGGCTCACGATCTGCACGTGCGGCCAGGGTTGGCCGATGCGGCGGAACCGCACGCTCGGCACCGAGTCGTGCACGCACACGAGCGAGAAGCCCGGCTGGCCGTCGTCCTCCTCGATCTGCGCGGTGGAGCGCGTGGCGCCGTAGACCACCCAGCCGTCGTTGAGCAGCTCGTTGTAGTGCGTGTGGCCGGTATCGACGAAAGCGACCCGGGCATCGGCGAACAGGCGCGCCAGTTGCTCGCCACCGTCCGCCATGTCGCCCGGAAAGGTGTGCATGAATACCAGCGGCGTCTGCCCTTCGGCCTGCGCCCGCGCGAGTTCGCGGGTGGCCCGATGCAGGTGGTGCGCGCTGAGCCGGAAGTCGGGGCCGCCCTGGCCCGCGCTCACCACATCCAGAAAGATGCAGCGATGACCGCCGAAGACTTCGCACTCCGGCCGCTGCGCCGGCGCGAAGGAAGCCTCGTAGGTCGCCAGGCTGCCGCCCTCGAAGTCGTGATCACCGGGGATCGCCCGCCAGGGCAGCGTCAGCGGGCTCAGCGCCTGCACGATCGCCGCGTACTGCGCTGCGATGGCGTGGTTGGCGTTGTCGCCCGGCAGGTAGACGAAGGCGGCATCGGCGGCATGTGCGTTGGCCTCCTGCACGATCTGCCGCAGCCGCGGCAGCGCGGCCCAGTCGTCGGCCTCGTCCATGTGCAGGTCGCCGACGTGGAGCCAGTAGATGGAGGAAGTCATGCGCCGGCCCTCCTGCGTTCGGCACCGCGAGCCGCCTCGCCGCCCGCGCCCGCACAGGCCGGCATCAGCAGCGCGCCGAAGCCGACCCACAGCGCCACCGAGACCAGCGCGAAGCCGCCCAGCACATAGAAGGCCAGCTGGTAGCCGAAGAGCTGGGCCAGCCAGCCGCCGATGGCTGGCGAAAGGCTCGCGCCCAGGCCCTGCACCGTCATCACCGCGCCCTGGCCGACGTTGACGCGGCCGGTGCCGTTGAGCAGGCAGGCCACCAGCCCCGGCACCGCCACGCTCTGCAGCCCGGCGCCGATGCCGTCGAGCGCCTGCACCGGCCACACACCCCACGACTCGATGAAGCTGCCGGCCAGCAGGCCGCGCACCGGCAGCGCAATGAAGGAGACCAGCATCACCAGCCAGTAGCCGCGCCCGGCCGCCATGCGCATCGCGATCAGCGCGGTGACGATCATCACGCCCTGCGCGACCACCACGGTGAGCGCCGTGAAGGCGGCCGGATCGCCCTTCCCGGCACCGACCACGGCCAGGCCGTAGAGCGGCAGCATCGCGCCGTTGCCGAGGTGGAAGCAGGCCAGCGCGGCGGCCAGGATGAGCATCGGCCGGTTGTGCAGCAGCGTGCGAAAGCCCTGGGCCTGCCCGGGTTCGCCGTCCTTCCTGTCGCCCTCCTCGTCTTCCAGGCCGCGCGCCGCGCGATGGTCGATCACGCGCCCGGGAATCGCCAGCACCGACGCGATCGCGAACACGCCGAAGGCCGCCGCGAGGAAGAAGATGGCCGGCATGCCGTACCTGTAGCCGAGCCAGCCCGACAGGCCGGCGCCGATCATGTTGCCGGCGTGGTTCCAGGCCTGGTTGCGGCCGTTCTGCGCATTGAAGCCGCGCTGGCGCACGATGCCCAGCGTCATGCCGGCGACTGCCGGACCGATGGCCGCACCGGCGATCGCCGTGGCGATCTGGCTGGTGGTGACGACGATCCAGGCCTGCGACCACAGGATCAGGAACGAAGCCAGCACGGTGCAGATGCCGGTGACGACGACGACAAGCCGCTTGCGCGTGGTGCTGTCGATGAAGGCGCCTGCCGGCACCGTCATCAGCATCCCGGCGATGCCGCCGGCGGTCATCACCGAGCCGATGGCGCCGGTCTGCCAGCCGCGCTGCTGCAGGAACACGCCGAGGAACGGCCCGATACCGGCCTGCATGTCGGCCATGAAGAAGTTGAGCGAGCACAGCGCGCGCGTGGCGCGCTTGCGGTCGGCATCGCCATCGTTGCCGGGGTTGCCGACGCCGGGCGGTGCGCCGGATGGTGCGCCGGGTGCGGCGAGAGTCGAGGTGGACATGGTGAGGTCTCCTTGAAAAACTCAAGCCGTCAACAGCCGTGCGCCCAGCGCCAGGCACAGGGCCGGCGGCATCACGAGCACGCCGACCTTCAGGAAGCGCACGAAGCCCACGTCCTCGCCTTCGCGGCGAATCGCGATGAGCCAGAGGATGGTGGCGAGCGAGCCGGTGATCGAGAGATTGGGGCCGAGATCGACACCGATCAGCAGCGCATCGACGATGGACGCGGGCGGGTGGGCCTGCTGCACCATGGTGCTGGCCAGCAGGCCGGCCGGCAGGTTGTTGACCAGGTTCGAGCCGAAGGCCAGCAGCGTCCCGGCGATGGCCCCCGTGGCGCGTTCGCCGTGCTGCGCGCCCGCCATGAGCCACTGCGCCAGACGCTCGGTCAGCCCGGTCCTGGAGATCGCCTCGACCAGCACGAACAGGCCCGCCACCAACGGCAGCACCGTCCAGGACACCTCGCGCAGCAGCGGCAGCGGACTGGAACGGTCACGCAGCAGCACCACGGCAGCGGTGAGCACGCCCATCACACAGATCGGCAGGCCGAGCGACCAGTCCATGGCCGATACGGCCATCAGCACCACGGCGGTGGCGATCAGGCCGGCCAGCGCGGTGCGCCCTCCGCTCGACAGCGGCGCCATCCGCGACGGTACCTCGCAGCCGCCCGCCAGCTCGCGCCGCTGGGTGAAGCGCAACACCAGGAAGGTGCTCGCGATGGCCAGCACCGAGGGCAGCGTAAAGTGCAGGAGCCAAGGCCACAGCGCCGGCATGTGCTCGCCGTAGAGCACCAGGTTGGCCGGGTTGGAGATCGGCAGCACGAAGCTCGCCGCGTTGGCGACGAAGGCGCAGATGAACAGATAAGGCAACGCCGGCGCGCGGGCCTGGCGCGCGGCGGCGAAGACGGCCGGCGTGAGCACCACCGCGGCGGCGTCGTTCGAAAGGAAGGCGGTGACCACCACGCCGACCAGATAGACCAGCAGGAACAGGCGGCTGCGCGAGCCCTTCGCCTGCCGGACCGCGTGGCTTGCGACCCAGTCGAACAGGCCTTGGCGGCGTGCCGTTTCCGACAGCAGCATCATGCCGATCAGGAACAGATAGACGTCAGTGCCCTTGCCGACGGCGGTGAGCGCGTCCGACAGCGGCAGCAGGCCCAGCGCCACCGCCAGCACGCCCCCCATGACCGCCCACACCGCCTCCGGCCAGTTGAAGGGGCGAAGCAGCACGCCGGCCGTCACGGCCGCCGTGAGGCTCCAGAGGGACAGATGACTCGACATTGCAAACGCCTCGCGGTGGGTTGTTTGTGTGACAGGCGAGGCGGAGTCTGGGCGACCGGACGCACGCGTCCTGTCGGCCAATGTCGCAGTGCGGCGCGGCCAGCGGGCGCACCTTGGCGCAGTCGCTGCGCGCGATCGATGCGGCAGGCCCGAAGAGTCAGCCTGCGCTCAGCAATTGGAAGCTATGGCGCAGCGACAGATACAGCGCGCGAAAGCGCGCATGCCGCGCGCGATGGCCGTCGGCGTCGGCGGTCCGGGGCTCGAAGCGCTGGCGCACCGCGGGCGGCGTGCACACCGCCTCCAGCGTGCCGCCATCGGCCAGCCAGGCCAGTCGCGCCGCGCCCAGCGCACCGCCGGCTTCACCGCCTTCGCCAAGCGTGAGCGGCACTTCGAGGATGTCGGCCAGCAGCTGCGACCACCAGGCGCTGCGCGCGCCGCCACCGACCAGGGCCAGCGCGCCCTCGGGCAGCCGCAGGGTGTCGAGGCCGTCGCGCAGGCCGAAGCTTACGCCCTCGACCACGGCGTAGGCGATTTCCGCCGGCCCGTGTGCATGCGTGAGCCCGAAGAGCACGCCCTGGGCATCGGGGTTGTTGTGCGGCGAGCGTTCGCCCGACAGGTAGGGCAGGAACAGCGGGCAGCGCTCGCGTTGCGCCGACGGCACCGATGCCGCCGCTTCGAGCAGCGCGGCCTCGTCAGCAAACTTGAAAGCCTTCGCGGCCCAGCTCACCGCGCTCGCGGCGGAGAGCATCACCGACATCTGGTGCCAGCGCTTCGGCAGCGCATGGCAGAAGGCGTGCATCGCCTGCGCCGGGTTCGGCAGGAAGCGGTCGGTCGACACGAACACCACGCCTGAAGTACCCAGCGAAACGAAGCCCTGCCCCGGCTCGACCAGCCCCATGCCGACCGCGCTGGCGGCGTTGTCGCCGGCACCGCCCGCGATCTTCACGCCGCCCGGCATGCCCCAGCGCGCCGCGAGTTCGGGCTTGAGCAGCGCCGAAACCTCGCTGCCTTCGACCAGCCGCGGCATGTGCGCGCGCGTCAGCCCGGTGGCGGCGAGCAGTTCGTCGGACCAGTCGCGCGCACCCACGTCGAGCCACAGCGTGCCCGCCGCGTCGGACATCTCGCTGACCGCCTCGCCGCTGAGCATGAAGCGCAGCCAGTCCTTCGGCAGCAGCACGCGCGCCACGCGGGCAAAGAGTTCGGGCTCATGCTCGCGCACCCACAGCAGCTTGGGCGCGGTGAAGCCCGGCATCGCGAGGTTGCCCGCGATGTCGCCGAGCCGCGGCACGGCGCGCGCGAGGTCTTCGCACTGCGCGCCGCTGCGGCCGTCGTTCCACAGGATCGCGGGCCGCAGCACCTCGCCGGCCGCATCGAGCAGCGTGGCGCCGTGCATCTGCCCCGACAGGCCGATGGCGCGCACCGCCGACAACGCTTCGCCGTGCGCCTCTCGCAACTGCGCCATGACCTGCTCGAGCGCCTGCCACCACTGGGCCGGCGCCTGCTCCGACCACAGCGGATGCGGCCTCTGGACCGTGAGCGGCGCGCGCGCCACGCCCACGATGCGGTGATCGTCGGCGAGCAGCAGCGCCTTGAGCTCGGACGTGCCGAGGTCGAGTCCAAGATACAAGATGACCCCCTGGTTTCGTGCTTGGGAAGCTTAGGAAGAGATACCGCCGCCGAAGCGCGTGTCGGCCTGGCGGCGGAATTCGCTGGGCGTCATGCCCTTGATCTCGAGAAAGCGCCGGTTGAAGTTGGCCACGTTGTTGAAGCCCACCTGGTAGCAGATGTCGGTCACGTAGTGGTCGGTCTGCATCAGCAGGTGGCAGGCGCTGTTGATGCGCACGCGGTTGACGAAGTCGGTGAAGCTGTTGCCGGTGGAGCGCCGGAAGAAGCGGCTGAAGCGGCTTTCGCTCATGCCCAGTTCGGCCGCCACGTCGGACATCGAGATCGGGTCCGCCATGTTGTTGGTGATGCGGTTGACGATGCCGTTGATCTGGTCGACCTGCGCGTCGCCGTCGGCGCCCTGCGCCCCCTGCATCTGCACGCTCGACAGCAGCCGGTAGTCGGTGCATTGGGAGAGATCGGCCATGAAGTCGAGGAACAGGCCCAGGCGCCGCACGCCGCGCGCGGCCTTGATGCGGTCCCAGTGCGCCTGCGCCTGCTGCGACATGCCGAAGAACTCGATGCCGTGGCGGGCACGCTCCAGCAGCTGCATCACCTCGCGCAGCTCCGGAATGCCGGCGGCCGCGCTCTCGATGGGTTCGTGGCGGAACTGGATCACCCGGTCGCGCCCCGCCGCGCCGCCTTCGGGCACGTCCAGCGAGATCCAGTTGTGCGGCAGGCGCGGCCCGCACAGCACCAGGTGCCCGGGCTGGAACGGCCCGATCCAGTCGCCGATGAAGGCCTTGCCCGATGTCTCGGTGATCAGGTGCAGCTCGTAGTCTTCATGGAAGTGCCATCGCACCAGCGGGCTGGGGAAGCCGTGCGCCAGGCAGCGCACCAGGCCGGTTTCTTCGGGCGCCTCGTAGCCCAGCGAGGGGGAGCGCGCGAAGTCGCGTTCCAGCTCGGGTTGGCGCTGGCGGGGGACCGAGCGTTTGCGTGTGGACGTCGTCATGGCGGCACGGTTCAGGACCGGGAAGCAACAGCCGTATTTTCTTCCTTCGCCAGCGCGGCGTGAACCGCCTCCAGCGTGGGTGGATCGGCACCCTCGCGGGTGCAGTTGAGGGCGGCGGCGGTGGCGGCGAAGGCCATCACTTCGCGCCATGCGTCGTCGCCCAGCTCGCCGAACTGCTCCGGCCGCTCGACGCCGTGCGCCAGCAGCGACACCGACAGCCCCGCAGTGAAGGTGTCGCCCGCGCCGATGGTGTCGACCACCTCGACGCGCGGCGCGGCCACCGTGACCGGCGCGCGACCCGCGCGCCAGAGCGTGGCGCCGTCGCCGCCGCGCGTGACGATCACCGCGCGCGCGCCGGCCGCGAGGCAGTCGGCGGCCAGCGCGTCCACCGGCTGGCCGGGCGCGAGCAGCGCCGCGTCCTCGTCGCTCAGCTTGACCAGGTCGGCCATGCCGAACCAGCCGGCCACGCGCTTGCGGTAGGCGGCCATGTCGGTGATCAGGCTGGGCCGCACGTTGGGGTCGAACACGACCACGCGCTGCCCCCGGTTCGCGGCGACGAGGTCGGCGATGCGCGTGGCGGCCGGGTCCTGCAGCAGCGAGATCGACCCGAAGTGCAGGAAGCGGCACTCCGGCGGCAGCTGCGGCAGCGGCTCGGGCGCCCAGGTGGCGTCGGCGCTGCCCTGCGTGTAGAAGGCGTAGCGGTTGGTCTGCGGCGTGCGTTCGACGAAGGCCAGCGTCGACGGCGCGCCGCTGCGCAGGATGAAGCTGGTGTCCACGCCGTTCTTCTGCAGGAAGCCCATCAGCCGTTCGCCGAACAGGTCGGTCGACAGCTGCGTGAGAAAGCCGGTCGGCTGCCCGAGCCGCGCGCAGGCCACGGCGGTGTTCAGCGGCGAGCCGCCTTCATGGCCCAGGAATGCCAGGGTGCCCGCCTCGCCGGCGGTGAAATCGATCAGGGCTTCGCCCGTGAGTGCAATGCGCATGGTGTGTGGGTCGGGATTCGGTGTCGTCGGTCAGGGCAAGGTGCGCGCATCGGCCAGGAAGCCGCGCTCGGCGGACAGTGTCGCGGACTGGTCGAGCAGTTCGGCAAACAGCCGCGGCGGAATGGTGATGGCGCCCACGCCGAGCCCCAGCAGCGAAAGATACGCCTCGCGCGACCGGATGCTGGCCACCAGCAGCCGCGTACCCGAGGCCGGCCGCCGCGCGACCAGCGACTGCATCTGCGCGATCAGCGCCAGGCCGTCGATGCCCGCGTCTTCCAGCCGGCCGAGGTACGGCGCCGCATAGGCCGCGCCCAGCTGCGCCGCGAAGTGGGCTTGCTCGGGCGCGTACACGGCGGTCCAGGTGACGGGCACTCCCTGCGCGATGAGCCGCGCGCCGGCGTCCAGGCCCTGCCGCGTGGCGGGGATCTTGATGACGAGTTGGCCGCGGTCGAAGTGGCGCAACAAGGCTTGCGCGTCTTCGAGCATGCCGTCGACGTGTTCGGAACAGACCTGCGCCTGCACCTGGCGCGCGCCCAGCTCGATGCAACGCGCGAGCAGTCCGGGCACGGCAGCGCGGCCGACGCCCGCGCGCTTGAGCAGCGTCGGGTTGGTCGTCACGCCGTGCACCACCGGGTGGGGCAGGCAGGTCTCTATCTCGGCCAGGTCGGCGCTGTCGAGGTACAGGTGGAAGTCTTCGTTCATGGGTTGCTTCCTCCTATTGGTTCGGGCTGCTTCGGGATGAGTGCACAGGTCACCGGGTACTCCCCTCCGCGAATGTCCCCCGGGCTTCGCCCTCCTCCTTTATTTCGCTGCGGGGAGCACCCGGCGC
>NZ_JBXASW010000082.1:0-22247 GCF_058809745.1 Variovorax sp. MPBD4-3 | reverse complement strand
GGTGCGAACCGGCGGGCCCTCTGTCTTTCAGGTCTGCATTTCAGGTCTGTACCTCGTAGACCGTCTCGTGCGCTTCCACCGGCGCCGGCAGCTCCCAGCGGTGCAGCATGCGCTCGATGCCCGCGTTCGACAGCGTCGTGTCGCGCTCGCGGTTGCGGCGCATCAGCTCGGCGTGCGGCACCTCCAGGTACACCAGCTCGATCTGCGCGTGGTAGGCCCAGAGCAGATCGAGCGTCTTGGTGCGCATCTGCTGGCTCAGGTGCGTGGCGTTCCAGACGAAGCGCTCGTGCCTGCGCAGCAACGCCTTGGCCTGGTCGACCGCATGGTGCGCCGCCATGCCGTCGTTCTCGCCGTGCCTGAGGCCCAGTTCGGTCCGCGCATCGTCGAAGGAAACCACCGGCCACCCTTTGCGGTGCTGCGCCACCCAGTGGTTCTTGCCGCTGGCCGGCAGGCCGCACATCACCGTCACTCGGGAGCCCGGGTTCTGGAACAGCGGGTAGTCGGGGCTGGTGTCGGCGCCGCGGAAGTAGGCCAGGCGCGTGTGGGCGTCGGCCATCTGGCGCGGGCCTTTCCAGCAGCCTTCTTCCTGCGCCAGTTCTTCGAACAGCGCGATGTCGGCCATGCTGTCGGCACGCTTTTCATAGTAGCGCCCCAGCATGTCGCAGCGCGCCACGCAGCACAGGTCGGGCAGGCTCAGCTCCCACGAAAGCTTGTGGACCAGCCATTCAGGCCGCACGCCCTTGCGCGAGGCGAAGGCATGGAACGGCAGCTGGTGCACGGCGATGATCCGGCAGACGGCTTCGCGCAACGCGAACGGCACGCGGGCCTTCCACATCAGCACGCGCACATCGACCGAGCCGCGCCGCGAATGGCCCGGCTGGCCGATGCGGCCGCTGGCTTCGTCGATCACCGTGGTGTCGGGCTTGGCGATATCGTGCAGCAGGCAGGCCATGAACAGCACGAAGCGGCCGTCGGCATCGGCGCGCTGGTAGTGCGCGTCCTGCATCAGGGCGTCGAGCACCATGCGCGTGTGGATGCCGACGTTGCCTTCGGCGTGGTAGTACGGGTCTTGCGGCGTCTCTTCGAGGCGCAGCAAGGCCGGCAGCAGTTCGCAGCATTGCGCCCAGTCGGCGCCGTTGCCGGGCGCGGGCACCAGGGCGCGCAGGTCGTCGTGAGTCATCGCGTCCTCCTTGCGGTTGCGAGTTCGGCGGGGTCGCGCAAGGTGCGCAGGCCCAGGTCTTGCCACGTTATTTGCGGCGTCGGCGCGTAGAGGTCGGCGCCCGGCGCCAGTTGGTTCGGCAGCACCGGCCTGCGGCTGTGGTGCGAGCCCGAGTCCAGGATGGTCTGCACGAAGTCCGGGCGGACCCACTTGTAGCGGCCCGTCACCCGGCCGTCCGATTCCGTCTTGAGATACAGGCCCTCTGCAAGGTCGGACAGGTCGGTCTGCTGCCGCACGAGATCGAGCGGCTGGCCTTCATGCGCCACTGCCTGCTCGAATGCCGTCTTCCAGTGCGCGCTGCGCGCCAGCGAAGGCCGCACGAGCGCTTGCAGTGCCTTTGCATGGCGCGGCATCTCGCCTTCGTAGAGCACAGGAACCGGCAGTACCGGACTGCCATCGAGCAGCGCATGCCGTGCGGGTGTCGACAGAAAGCACTGTTCCTGCCGGTCGTAGAGGTCGAACTCCAGGAAGAACGCCGGCAGCCGGTCGTACCAGCAGCTGTGCTTGGCAAAGCACCATTCGCCGTACATCACGTAGCGGTCTTCGAGCCGCTCGAGCAATGCGGCTTCATGCGCCGCGGCCCAGTGCTTGAACAGGTTGAACTGGCGCTCGCCGGCGCCGCCCGCGAGGTAGTGGCCGCGCGACTGCAGCAGCAGTTCGCCCGCCGGGGTGAACGACACGGCGGCATTGGCGCCATCGAGTTTTTCCTCGATGACGACGTGCATGCCGTGCAGTCCGGACAGCGGCGTCTGGCCGTCGTCGGTGTCGCCCGCCTGCAGGCGGGAGCCTTCCAGGTGCGCAGTACGCGGGTACTTGAGCAGCGGGATCGATGAAAGGGAAGAGAGAGTAAACACGTTGGTTCTCCGGATGCGAATCAGGAAGGACCGACAACGTGCGGGAGCGAAGCTGGAAGAGACCGGGGGATCGGGAGCGACTTCCACGGCGGTGAAGATGCCGTGTCTGGTCAGCGGGTACGCAGCTTGGCGCCCGACATGACCAGCAATGAAGTGGTGTTGTCGGCGTCAGAGGGTGATGACGGCGAATCGGGGCACTTGGCGCTCCAGTGAAGGCTGAGGTTGAAGGAAGGCGCGGATTCTATAAGCACACAGCGCCGCCGGTGAAGCGGCCTGTTGTTTACTTGCCCTTGCTCTTTTCCGGCAGCGCGTAGGCGATGACGTAGTCGCCGCGGTCGGGCGACTGCCGCGCGCCGCCCGCGCCCACCACGACATACTGCCGGCCGGTCTTGGGCGACACATAGGTCATCGGCCCCGACTGGCTGCCCACCGGCAGCCGTGCTTTCCAGATTTCCTTGCCGGTCGCGGTGTCGAATGCGCGCAGGTAGAAGTCCTGCGTGCCCGCGAAGAACAGCAGGCCCGACTGCGTGGCCAGCGACGCGCCCAGCGTCGGCATGCCGATCGGTATCGGCAGGTGCATGCGGATGCCGAGCGGGCCGGTGTCGCGCACCGTGCCCACCGGCACCTGCCACACCAGCTTGCGTGTCTTCAGGTCGATGGCCGACATCGTGCCGAAGGGCGGCGCCTGGCACGGTATGCCCAGCTGCGACAGGAAGCGTTCGCGCATCGCGCCGAAGGGCGTGCCTTCCTGCGGCACCACGCCCATCTCGATGCCGCTGGCGCCGGCCGGAATCTGCGCGCGCGGCACCAGGTAGTTGGCGAGGCCGAGGCGCATGTCGTTCACGAACATGTAGCTGCTGGTCGGGTCGACCGACACGCTGCCCCAGTTCATGCCGCCCAGCGAACCTGGGAACTGCAGCGCGTGGTCGAGGCCGGGCGGCGTGTAGACGCCTTCGTGGCGCATGCCCTTGAAGGCGATGCGGCACAACAGCTGGTCGAAGGGCGTGGCGCCCCACATGTCGGACTCGGCCAGTGTCTTGTTGCCGATCGAGGGCATGCCCACCGAATAGGGCTGCGTCGGCGAATAGCGCTCGCCGGGCACGTTGCCCTGCGGCACGGGGCGCTCCTGCACTTCGGCGATGGGCTTTCCGGTCTCGCGGTCGAGCATGAAGATCTCGCCCTGCTTGGTGACCTGCACGAGCGCGGGCTGCGTGCCGCCCTTGCCGTCGGGAATGTCGTAGAGCAACGGCTGCGCGGGCAGGTCGAAGTCCCAGAGGTCGTGGTGGGTGGTCTGGAAGCTCCAGCGCACCTTGCCCGTCTTCGCGTCGAGCGCGACCACCGACGAGCTGTACTTGTCGTCGAACGGCGTGCGCTCGCCGGCCCAGAAGTCGGGCGTGGCGTTGCCGGTGGGCAGGTAGACGAGCCCGAGCTTCGGGTCGTACGACATGGCCGACCACACATTGGGCGTGCCGCGCGTGTAGGTCTGGCCCGGCGGCGGCAGGCGCGTGACCGCCGGGTTGCCCGGGTCCCAGGCCCAGGCGAGTTCGCCGCTGACGGCGTTGTAGGCCCGCACCACGCCGGGCGGCTCGTCGGTCGAGAAGTTGTCGGCCACGCGGCCGCCCACCACCACCAGGTCGCCAGCGACCAGCGGTGTCGATGTCTGCTGGTAGTAGCCGTCCTTCACTTCGCCCATGCCGGCCTTGAGATCGACGACGCCCTGCCTGCCGAAATCGGCGCAGGGCTTGCCGGTAGCGGCATCGACGGCGATCAGGCGGGCGTCGATGGTGGGCAGCAGCAGGCGCTGGCGGCAGGCACCCGGCGTGCTGCCGGGCGTGGGCGTCGCGCCGGCCGCGAGCCCGTCCTGGTCGTGATAGCCGAGCCCGCGGCAGCGCTGCCAGTTGGGCGCTGCGGCCTTGGGGTCGTAGCGCCAGAGTTCGGCGCCGGTGTCCGCGTCGAGCGCGACGATCTTGCTGTAGGCCGTGCACACGTACACCGTGGTGCCGATCTGCAGCGGCGTGTTCTGGTCTTCCGCGCCCGAGCCGTTGCTCTGCGGCACGTCGCCGGTGTGGGCGGTCCATGCGACCTGCAACTGGCCGACGTTGTCCCTGGTGATCTGGTCGAGCGCCGCGAAGCGGTCGCCCGCCGTGGTGTTGCCCCAGTGGCGCCATTCCTTCTGCGCGGCTTCGGGCTTGACCGGCACGACCGCAGGGACGGGGCCTTGCGCGACGACGACCGCGGCCGGCACGAAGGCATAGCCGCCGACCAGCACCAAGGCAACAGCCAGCAGCGCCGCAACGACGCGCGCCCCGCGCACGACCCTGGCCCCTGGCGAGCGCACCAGCGCCGGGTAAGCCAGCGCCACCAGCACGCCCAGCACGCCGAATGCCACCAGCCGCGACACCAGCGGCCAGAAATTCCAACCCGCATCCCGCACGGCCCACACCGCCGTGCCCGCCAGCGTCAATGCGAAGAGCCAGGCGCCGGTCGGCCGGTGCCTGGCAACGAGCAGGCCCGAAACCAGCAGCGCAAGGCCGGCCAGCACGAAGTACCAACTGCCGCCCAGGGCCGCGAGGTAGGCGCCGCCGACCGCGAGGAAGGCGCCCATCAGCATCGTGAGCGCACCGAGCGCGATCAGCCCGATCGACACCGCGAGCGGCCTTCGTCTTTGTTCCATGGAACCGAACCCCTTGTGCTGGCCTGACGTTCCAGTCTGCCATGAAAAAAGCCGGCGCAATGGCCGGCTTCTTGGGGGGAGGCTTGGACGCTTCAGCGCATCATGCGGTCGCCAGTGCGGCCGGGCGGGCCAGGCGCACCGCGTGCATCCAGGCGCGGCGCAGCACTGCCGGCGAGCGCGATTCCTCGGGAATCAGCAGGAAGCCGCGGTCGCGCAGCGTGGTGCCCAGCGCGATCTGGCTGGTCAGCACGGTCAGCGGAATCGCCAGCAGCAGCGGCAGGCCGACCGGCATGAGCCAGATCAGCGCGCTCGGGTCGATCAGGGCGACGCCGACAGCCAGGGCGGCGATCACCAGCGTCATGGGAGCCAGCTGCGAGGCGGCGATCTTCCACGGCACGGCGGCGGCTTCGCGCGGGGGCGACTTCCAGTCGAGCTTGATGCCGGTGAGGGCCACCACCACGAACAGCGAGTGCGCCAGCATGCGGACCGGAGCCTGCACGATGGCCAGGAAGCTTTCGAGCGCGGAGCTCTTCACCAGGCCCCACACACCGCCGTACTGGCGTTGTTCGCCGCGCATCAGCACGGCGGCGATGCCCAGCACGCGCGGCAGGAACAGCAGGCACAGGGTCCAGACCCAGAGGCCGGCCAGTTCGGCGGGCAGTACGTTCCAGCTCGACACGATGCTCGAGCCGCTCAGCCACAGGGCGGTGCCCAGCGTCAGAAAGGCAAGCCACAGCGGAGCCGAGACGTAAGCCATGGTGCCGGTCACGAACATCGCGCGGTGCACCGAATGGATGCCGGGCTCGGCCATCAGGCGGGCGTTCTGCAGGTTGCCCTGGCACCAGCGGCGGTCGCGTTGCAGCTCGGCCAGCAGGTCCGGCGGTTGCTGCTCGTAGCTGCCGACCAGGTCGGACACCAGCCACACGTTGTAGCCGGCACGGCGCATCAGCGCGGCTTCCACGAAGTCGTGCGACATGATGCCGCCCGACATGCCGCCGGTGCCCTTGATCGGGGCCAGCGCGCAATGCTTCATGAAGGGCTCGACGCGGATGATGGCGTTGTGGCCCCAGTAGTGCGATTCGCCCAGTTGCCAGAACTGCATGCCCAGCGTGAACAGGCGGCCCGTCACGCGGGAAGCGAATTGCTGTGCGCGGGCGTGCAGCGTGACGTGGCCGATGGCCTGCGTCGCGGTCTGGATGATGCCGGCGGTCGGGTTGGCTTCCATCAGCTTGACCATCGAGGTCAGGCAGTCGCCGCTCATCACCGAGTCGGCGTCGAGCACGACCATGTAGCGGTAGTCCTTGCCCCAGCGGCGGCAGAAGTCGGCCACGTTGCCGGCCTTGCGGTGCGTGCGGCGGGTGCGCAGGCGGTAGTACACCTCGACCTGCGGCTGGTTCGGGCTTTCGGCCAGCGCGGCGCGCAGGTCTTCCCAGGCGGCGCGTTCGGCGGCGGCGGTCTCGGGGTTGTAGCTGTCGGACAGCACGAATACGTCGAACTGCCTGGCGTGGCCGGTGGCAGCGACGGATTCGCAGGTGGCGCGCAGGCCGGCGAACACGGTGGCCACGTCCTCGTTGCAGATCGGCATGATGATCGCCGTGCGTGCCTCGGGGTTCATCGGGTGGTTGGCGACCTGCTTGGCCGACAGCGCGTGCTTGTCACCGCGCACCGAGACGTAGAAGCCCATGAGGGCGGTCACGAAGCCGGTGACGACCCAGCCGGACAGCAGGCCGTACAGGCCGATCTGGCCGTATTCGAGCCAGACGTTGTCGTAGTCGGGTTGCACGCTGGCGAACAGCGACGACGCGATCACGGTGCTCAGCAGGGTGAGCATCATGAAGGCGAGGCGGCGCCGGGCGGCGGCACGTTGCCAGGGTTGCTTTGTTTCAGTGGCGGCCTGGGTTTCGGCGTCGCGGCCGGCGCCCAGCTTCACGAGCGCGGCGGTGCCGAGGCTGTTCCAGAAACCGCGCCAGGGGCGGGGCACCATCGAGCCGCGGTTGACGGGGGGCGCGGT
Organism: Variovorax sp. MPBD4-3; assembly: GCF_058809745.1. Classification (NCBI taxonomy): domain Bacteria; kingdom Pseudomonadati; phylum Pseudomonadota; class Betaproteobacteria; order Burkholderiales; family Comamonadaceae; genus Variovorax; species Variovorax sp. MPBD4-3. Next base: position 15,489 of record NZ_JBXASW010000082.1, on the reverse strand, counting down.
GACGGCGTTGGGGTGGCGTTCCTCGCGCACCGGGCTGCGGTGTGCGAAGTCGGTCTCCGCCAGAACATTCAGATGCGAAAAGTCGTTTGGCTTCATGTGATTTACCAACGTTGCTTGTCGAGGGAAGGGGTGTCGCCAATGGCCGGAAGGCGCTTGAAGACGCAATCTGTAGCGGCGCCGCCTGCGCTTGCGAGCGCGGCCAGCGAATGACCCGCGGCGCGGGGCCGCGAGGGGGAAAACTGCTTTTGACGCAGGCCGTCGCGCTGCTGGCGCAGTGCGAAAGATGGGCTGGTGAGTGCTGTCATGCCTGTACAGGGGCAAACCCTGTGCCAGGCTGGAAAAACGCTTTCAGATCAACGACTTGGGCCGATCTGGATGCCGTTTTGACGGTGGAGGCGGGCTGGCGGCCCCCAAAACCCCCGAATTTGTCGCCGAATCCCGACAAGCCTGCCGGGCCCGCGGGGTTTGGCTATACAAATCAACGACTTAGCTGCGTCGCTACTCGGCGACAGGGTCGCTACCCCCAGCGACAGCGTCGGCCTTGAAGTGCCCGGGCGTGAGCTCGTGCTTCTGCAAAAGCCGGTAGAACTCCGTGCGATTCCGGTCGGCCAGGCGGGCTGCGTCGGCCACGTTGCCGTCGGTCAGCTTGAGCAGGCCGACGAGATAGTCGCGCTCGAAGCGCTGCTTGGCCTCGGCATAGGTCTGGACCTCGACGCTGGGCACGCGCAGCGCGCGCTGCACCAGCGCCAGCGGGATCAGCGGCGAGCTCGACAGCGCGCACACCTGCTCCACCACGTTGAACAGCTGGCGCACGTTGCCCGGCCAGGCGGCTGTGGTCAGCGCCTTCAGCGCCTCGGGCGCGAAGCCCGACAGCCGCTTGCCGTACTTGGTCGACAGCCGCTGCAGGAAGTGGTTGGCCAGCAGCGGGATGTCTTCGCGCCGCGCCGACAGCGGCGGCAGCGTGAGCGTCACCACGTTCAGGCGGTAATAGAGGTCTTCGCGGAACTGCCCGGCTTCCATCGCCGCGTCGAGGTCGCGGTGGGTGGCCGAGACGATGCGCACGTCGACCTGGATCGACTGGCTCGCGCCCAGCGGGCGCACCGCGCGCTCCTGCAGCACGCGCAGCAGCTTGACCTGCAGGGCGGGCGGCATGTCCCCGATTTCGTCGAGCAGCAGCGTGCCGCCGTCGGCCTGCTGGAACAGGCCCTTGTGGTTGGCATGGGCGTCGGTGAAGGCGCCCTTCATGTGGCCGAACAGCTCCGACTCGAGCAGCGCCTCGGGGATGGCGCCGCAATTGACCGCCACGAAAGGCTTGTCGGCGCGCGCGCTGGCCTTGTGGATGGCACGCGCCAGCAGTTCCTTGCCGGCGCCGGAGTCGCCGCGCAGCAGCACCGAAGCATCCGACTTGGCCACCATGCGCGCCTCGGCCAGCAGCTCGGCCATGCGGTTGCTGCGGCTCACGATCTCGGAGCGCCAGCTGTCGTCGCCGGTCTTGCTCGGCGTGGTGGTCGGCGCGCCGAGGGCCAGCGCCTGGGAGATCTTGTCGAGCAGCTCGCGGCCGTCGTAGGGCTTGGTGAGGTAGGTGAACACGCCGCGCGCCGTGGCCTCGACCGCGTCGGGGATGGTGCCGTGCGCGGTCAGCAGGATGACGGGCAGCGACGGATGGCGCTTGCGGATCTCGTCGAACAGCTGGAGGCCGTCGCGCCCGGGCAGGCGCACGTCGCTCAGCACCAGTTGCGGATGCTCGATCTCGAGCTGGGTGAGCGCGGTTTCGGCCGAGGTCACGGCCGTGACCTGGTAACCCGCCGAGCTCAGCCGCATCGAGAGCAGCCGCAGCATGTCCGGGTCGTCGTCGACCACGAGGAGGCGGGCGCCGGTAGTGCTCATTGGCTGGATCTGCTTCCGTTGGGAGGTGGGTTGGCCGGCAGCGTGTTGGGCCGGGCGAAGCTGCGTTCGATGGCGCGCAGCGCCTCGATGCGGTCGTTCAACTGGTCGATGCGGCGCTGGCTGTCGCGCAGCTGCTGCGCCTGCTTGTCGCGGTCGTCCTCGACGCGGCGCTGTTCCACGTAGCGCGCGGCCAGGGCGCGCGACAGCGGCTGCAGGGCCTGCGCCTCGGGCGACGGGTTGGCGTTCACGCGCTGCAGCAGGCCCAGGGCGCGCGCCAGGTCGGCCGGCGTTCGCGTCTGCGAAAGCAGCAGCGCCAGCTGCATCTGGGTGGTGGGCGAATCGCCGGGGTCGCCGATGCGCGCGATCTCGGCGCTCAGGTCGGCGCCGTTCAGCGGGCGCACCTTGTCGGCATACGACAGCATGGCGGCCACGGGCCCCTGCGTCATCAGCGTGAAGAGCGAGGCCGGCTGCGTGGCGGGCGCCTTGGGTTCGGCCTCGACCGGCATCACGCGCGGCAGGACCACGGGCGGCGGCAGCGCATCGGCTTCCGGCGGCGGCTTGGGTTGCGTGGAGCAGGCGGTCAGCAGCAGGGCGAATGGCACGGCCATGGCCCCGGCGAAGATGGAACTGCGGACGAACGAAAAAGACATGGGTCGAAAAAGAGGACGCGGGGCGGTCAGGCAGTGTTGGAGTGGGGCCCGCGGTGTCAAGCCGTGCGCGGCAGTTCGATGCGAAAGCGAGCACCGGGACCGCCGGGCTGCAGGGTGATGCGGCCCCCGTGGGCTGCAATGTACTCCTGCACGATGGAAAGTCCGATGCCGGTGCCTTTCACCGTGTGCTCCGGCTGGCGTTCGCCGCGGAAGAAGGGCTCGAAGATCCGGTCGCGGTCGCCCTCGGCGATGCCCGGGCCGGCGTCGTTCACGTCGATGTGCACCGCCTCCGGCGTGCCCGACACCGCCAGCGTGATCACACCGCCGGGCAGCGAGAAGCGGATCGCGTTGGACAGCAGGTTGGCGATGGCCGTGCCGAGCTTGGTGCGGTCCACCGTGATGGCGATCGGCTCGCCCTCGGCGCGCACGCGCAGGCCGTGCGACTGCCATTGCAGCCGCTGCGCCTCGATCTGTTCCTCGATCAGCGGCAGCAGCTCGGTGCGCTCGCGGCGCAGTTCGCGCGCCTCGAAGGCGGCGGCGTTGAAGCGCAGCAGCGCCTCGATCTGCCCCTGCAGCGCCACCGTGTTCTGCTGCAGGATCTGCGCCACCTCGAGCTGCGCCGGGTTCAGCGGCCCGGTCACGCCGTCTTCCAGCAGCGACACGCCTTCTCGCAGCGCCGCCAGCGGCGTCTTCAGCTCGTGCGACACGTGCCGCAGGAAGCGCGCCTTGTCGGCGTCGAGCTCGGTCAGGCGCAGCCGCAGCCATTCGAGCTGCTGCGACACGCGCCGTATGTCGGCCGGGCCGCGGATGTCGATGGGTTCGTCGAGCCGGTTCTGCCCGAGGCCGACGATGGCGTGCTCCAGCCGCTTGAAAGGCCGCGCCAGCCAGATGCCGAAGGCCAGCGCCAGCGACACCGCCAGCACGCTGGCGGCCACCACCTCGCGCATCAGCCGGCGGCGGGCGTTCTCGATGCGCTGGGCCAGCGCGTCGTTCTGCGTTTCGATCAGGAACTGGGCCTGCTGCGCGATGTTGGTGTTGAGCGCGTCGAGCTCGCGGAACTGCATCGCCATCGTGCTTTCGCGGGCGAGGGCGCTGTCGGCGCTGCCGCTCATCAGGCCCTCGATCACGCCGAGCTGGGTACGCCACATCTCGATGCCGGCAGGCGGCAGTCCGTTCTTCTCGAGCCGCTCGAGCACCTGGTGCGCCTCGCGCGCCGCGTCGTCGAAGCGCCGGCGCAGCACCGCGTCGTTCAGCACCAGCGACTGGCGCCCGGCGCGCTCCATGGCCGCGCTGCGCTCCGCCAGCGACTGCGACGCGCCCGACAGGCGCAGCGCGCGGGCGGCGGCGTCTCGGCTTTGCGTCATCAGCGCGTCGTACTGCAGCACCGAACGCAGCGCCACGCCGACCAGCAGCGCGGTGATCAGCAGGAACGCGAACAGCAGCAGCTGCTGGAACGAACCCCGGATGGATGGCCGCTTCGCCATCAGTGGGCGAGCGCCGTGGGGGCTGGGGACATGGGCGACTCGCTCGTCAGCACCTCGCCGCGCAGCGTGTAGGCCAGCGAGCGGGTGATGCGCAGGTCGGTCATCTGGCCGACCAGGCGCGCGTCGCCCTCGAAGTTGACGACGCGGTTGCAGGCGGTGCGGCCCATGAGTTCGTTCGCGTCCTTGCGCGACGCGCCTTCCACCAGCACGCGCTGCGTGGTGCCGACCAGCGCCTGGCCGAAGCGCTTGACGTTGGCGTCGATGACCGACTGCAGCGTGTGCAGGCGCGCGAGCTTCACCTCGTGCGGCGTGTCGTCGTGCAGCGCGGCGGCGGGCGTGCCGGGGCGCGGGCTGAAGATGAAGCTGAAGCTGGCATCGAACTGGCAGTCGTCGATCAGCTTCATCATCTTGTTGAAGTCGTCGTCGGTCTCGCCGGGGAAGCCGACGATGAAGTCGCTGCTCAGGGCAAGTTCGGGCCGGATGGCGCGCAGCTTGCGTATCGTGCTCTTGTATTCCATGGCGGTGTAGCCGCGCTTCATGGCCATCAGGATGCGGTCGCTGCCGTGCTGCACCGGCAGGTGCAGGTGGCTCACGAGCTGCGGCACCTTGGCGTAGGCCTCGATCAGGCGCGGCGTGAACTCGTTGGGGTGGCTGGTGGTGTAGCGGATGCGCTCGATGCCGGGGATTTCGGCGACGTATTCGATCAGCAGCGCGAAGTCGGCGATCTCGGCGGTGTCGCCCATCCTGCCGCGATAGGCATTCACGTTCTGGCCCAGCAGCGTGATCTCGCGCACGCCCTGGTCGGCCAGGCCGGCGATCTCGACGAGCACGTCGTCGAGCGGGCGGTTCACTTCCTCGCCGCGGGTGTAGGGCACCACGCAGTAGCTGCAGTACTTGGAGCAGCCTTCCATGATCGACACGAAGGCGGTGGCGCCTTCCACGCGCGCGGGCGGCAGGTGGTCGAACTTCTCGATCTCGGGGAAGCTGATGTCCACCTGCGGGCGGTCCAGGCGCTCGCGGTCGTTCAGCATCTCGGGCAGGCGGTGCAGCGTCTGCGGGCCGAACACGATGTCGACATACGGCGCGCGCGCGATGATGGCCTGGCCCTCCTGGCTGGCCACGCAGCCGCCCACGCCGATCTTCACGCCCTTGGCCTTCAGGTGCTTCACGCGGCCGAGGTCGGAGAACACCTTCTCCTGGGCCTTCTCGCGCACCGAGCAGGTGTTGAACAGGATGAGGTCGGCCTCGTCCACGTTCTGCGTGGGCTCGTAGCCCTGCGCGGCGTTGAGCACGTCGGCCATCTTGTCCGAGTCGTACTCGTTCATCTGGCAGCCGAAGGTCTTGATGAATACTTTTTTCATGGGAAATCTCTCGTGGCCCTGCGCGCTTCTTGCGCAGGGCGGGGGCGGTGCGGGCGCGCGAAGAAGAAAGAAGGCGTCGCGCCGCCCGGGCTTATTGCGTGTTGACGGTGTCGTTCGAGGTGAACGGCCAGATGTTCAGGAACGGCTTGTTCAGCGATTCGCGGCTGGCCGAGGCTTCGTCGGGCGTGAGGATCCAGACCTCGCGCAGCAGCCCGGCGGCGTCGCGCGTGTAGTTGACCAGGTACTTCTGGCCAATGATGGCGCCGGGCATGACCAGCGTGTTCTGCGCGCTGCGGATGCGCGCGCCGGCGCCCAGGCGGTCGGGCCTGCCGTCGAGTTCGACGTCGGGCGCATTGGTGACCATGAACTTGCCGCGCAGCGTGCCGATGGGGAAGTTGCGGCCGCCGACCAGCGATTCGTTCTGCGTCTGCGGCCGGGGGACTTCGTCCTGGGCGCTGGCCGCGAGCGGGAAAACGCCGGCAGCGCCTGCGACGAGTGCGCAGAGCGCTATGAAAGTGAGAGCATTCGTGGGGTTCTTGCAGCGGTTCATGGGGTTTATCCAGAGGCTGTGGACCGGGGATTTTAACGAGGGGGTGTTCGTCCGACCGGTCGACGGCAGGTGGGTGTTCGGGCTTCGGGTTGACTTGCTTTACATTTCTTTACGGTGCCCGTGACCACCGTGGCACGACCGCTGATCCAATAGTCGCTGTCAGCCCAAAGTGCACAAGAACCCCATGAAAAAAAATGTCGCTGTCGCCCTTGCGGGCGTGTTGATCGTAGCCGTCGCGGGCGGCTGGTGGAGCATGTCCGCAGACAAGCCGGCCGCGAAGAGCGCCAAGGCCCCGGGTGCCGGCGGCTCGCCCGGCGGCAGCGGCGGGAACGGTGCGCCGGCGCTCGTGACGCTGGCCACCGCGCAGAAGCAGGACGTGCCGGTGACGGTGCAGGTCAACGGCAGCGTGGTCTCCCTCAACAGCGTCGACCTGCGCCCGCAGGTAACGAACACGGTGAGCGCGGTGCACGTGAAGGAAGGCCAGTTCGTCAAGGCGGGGCAACTGCTCTTCACGCTCGACGACCGCAACGACCAGGCCAACCTGGCGCGCGCCAGGGCCCAGCAGCAGAAGGACGAGGCCACGCTGGCCGACCTCGAACGCCAGTACAGGCGCAGCCAGGACCTGGTGGCGCAGAACTTCATCGCCAAGAGCGCCGCCGACGCCACGCTGTCGCAGCTCGAGGCGCAGCGCGCCGCCGTGGCCGCCGACCGCGCCGCCGTGCAGTCGGCCCAGGTGGCGCTGGGCTACGCCACCTTGCGCGCGCCCATTGCCGGGCGCATCGGCGCCGTCAACATCTATCCGGGCACGCTGGTGCAGCCGACGCTGTCGCTGGTCACGGTCACGCAGCTCGACCCGATCGCGGTGAGCTTCCCGGTGCCCGAAGGCAACCTGCAGGACCTGCTGGAGGCCGCGCGCTCGCGCTCGAAGGTCGAGGCGGTCGTCACCGGCCGCAAGGAGCCGCTGGCCGGCACGCTCGATTTCGTCGACAACACGGTCGATCCGCTGATCGGCACGGTGCGCGCCAAGGCGGTGTTCGCCAACGCCGACCAGGGCCTGTGGCCCGGGCAGTTCGTCGGCACGCGCATCACGGTGCGCACGCTCAACGGCGTCACGGTGGTGCCCGCCGCGGCGCTGATGATGCTGGCCGACGGCACGTCGCTCTACGTGGTCGATGAAGCGAAAACCGCCACGCGCCGCAAGGTGAAGACACTGCACACCTTCGGCACGAAGGTGGCCGTCAGCGGCGTGGAGCCCGGCGAGCAGGTGGTGATCGAGGGCAGCCAGAACGTGCGCCCCGGCGGCAAGGTCCGCGTCGACGTGAAGCCGCCGGCCGCTGCGCCTGGGGCTCCCGAGTCTCCGGCCAAGGGCACCACGGGCGTCACGCCCGGCAGCGCCGCGTCTTCGGACGGCACCGACGTCAAGCCGCCGAAGCAGGAACGGGCATGAGCCGCCGGGCCGCTCCCAAGGCGAATACCGCAGCGCGAAGCGCGGAGGTTGCCAAATGAACATCTCGGAGCTCTGCATCCGTCGTCCCGCGATGACGGTGCTGCTGTCCGCCGCCGTGGTGGTCATCGGCATCTTCGCGTACTTCAGCATCCCCGTTGCCGCGCTGCCCAGCTACAACACGCCGGTCATCAACGTCAATGCGCAACTGCCGGGCGCGAGTCCGGACACCATGGCGTCGTCGGTGGCGCTGCCGCTGGAAAAGCAGTTCTCGACCATCCCGGGCCTTCAGACCATCAGCTCGGTGAACACGCAGGGCGTGACCTCGCTCACGCTCGAATTCGTCAGCAGCCGCGACATCGATGCCGCCGCCGTCGACGTGCAGGCCGCACTGCTGCGCGCACAGCGCCAGTTGCCGCAGGAACTGACGCAGCTGCCCTCTTACCGCAAGGTCAACCCGGCGGACGCGCCGGTGCTGTTCATCGCGCTGATCTCGCCGTCGATGAACCCGTCGGAGCTCAACGACTACGCCGAGAACCTGATCTCGCCCACGCTCTCGACCATCGACGGCGTGGCGCAGGTGGGCGTGTACGGGCGCAAGGCCTTTGCCGTGCGCATCAAGGCCAATGCCGACCTGCTCAACGCGCGCGGCATCACGCTCGACGAGCTGGCCAAGGCGGTGAACTCCGCCAACGCCAACACGCCGGTCGGTACCCTCGACGGCCCGCGCCAGACGCTCACCATCCAGGCCAACCGCCAGCTCATGAAGGCGGCCGACTTCGCCAAGCTGATCGTCGGCCAGCGCAACGGCTCGCCGGTGCGGCTCGATGAAGTGGCGACCATCGAAGACAGCTTCGAGTCGGTCAAGACCGCCAGCAGCTTCAACGGGCAAGACTCGATTTCGCTCGCCGTGCAGCGCCAGCCCAATGCCAACACGGTGCAGGTGGTGGACGCGGTGCGCGCGCTCATTCCGCGCTTCAAGGCCGAGCTGCCCCAGTCGGTCGAGATCCAGATGGTGAACGACCGCTCGCTGTCGATCCGCGAAGCCGTGCACGACGTGCAGCTCACGCTGCTGGGCACCATCGCGCTGGTGGTGCTGGTGATCTTCCTGTTCCTGCACCGGCTGGTGGCCACGCTGATTCCGGCGGCCACCATCCCCATCTCGCTGATCGGCGCGGTGGCGCTGCTCTACGCCTTCGGCTACAGCCTGGACAACATCTCGCTGCTGGGCATCACGCTGGCCGTGGGCCTGGTGGTGGACGACGCCATCGTGGTGCTCGAGAACATCATGCGCTACGTCGAAAAGGGCATGGACCCGTTCGCCGCGGCGCTGCGCGGCGCGCGCGAGGTGGGCTTCACCATCGTGTCGATCTCGATCTCGCTGGTGGCCGTGTTCATCCCGATCTTCTTCATGCCCGGCGTCATCGGCCTGCTGTTCCACGAGTTCGCGGTGGTGGTGGCGCTGGCGGTGCTGGTGTCCGCCGTGGTGTCGCTCACGCTGGTGCCGATGCTCGCGAGCCGGCTGCTCAAGCAGGTGCCGCGCAAGGAAGGCGCGATCGACCACGAGGAAGAACACCCCGAGCCCGGCACCGCCATCGGCCGTGCCTTCGAGCGCGGCTACCGCTCGGTGCACGGCAGCTACATGCGCTCGCTCGACTGGACGCTGGGCCACCGCAAGCTGATGCTGCTGATGGCGGGGCTGACCTTCGTCGTGACCGGCTGGCTGTTCGCGACCATCCCCAAGGGCTTCTTCCCGGAAGAGGACATCGGCCAGATCCAGATCACGACCGAGGCGGCCGAGGACATTTCGTTCACTGCCATGAAGGCACTGCAGGACCGCGTGGCCGAGGCGCTGCAGGCCGACCCGAGCGTCGACTACGTCAGCTCCTTCGTCGGCGTGGGCGGCCCCACGGCCACGCAGAACTCGGGCCGCCTGTTCGCCGTGCTCAAGGCGCGCGGCGAGCGTCCGGCCATGGGCAAGGTGCTCGAGTCGCTGCGCCAGCGCTTCCGCGAGATCCCGGGCATCGCCGTCTACATGCAGCCGGTTCAGAACCTGCGCCTGGGCGGCCGCCAGAGCAAGGCGCGCTTCCAGTACACGCTGCAGAGCGTGAACGCGGGCGAGATGGTGCCCTGGGCCACCAGGCTCATGGAGCGCATGCGCGCCGACCCGGCCTTTCGGGACGTCACCAGTGACTCGCAGAACCGAGGCCTGCAGGCCACGCTCGACATCGACCGCGACAAGGCCGGCGTGCTGGGCGTGGCGGTGGGCGACCTGCGCACCGCCCTCTACAACGCGTACGGCGACCGCCAGATCGGCAGCATCTACGGCGCCAGCAACACCTACCAGGTGATTCTTTCGGCCGCCGACAGCGACCGCCAGTTCGAGGAAGACGTGGCGCGCCTGTCGGTGCGCAGCACCACCGGCAAGCTGGTGCCGCTGTCTGCCTTCTCGACCGTGAAGCGCACCGTGGGGCCGACCTCGGTCAACCACCAGGGGCAGCTGCAGGCGGTGACGGTGTCGTTCAACCTCGGCCCCGACGTTCCGCTGGGCAACGCGACCGCCAAGATCGACCAGTTCAAGGACGAGCTGAAGATGCCGCAGTCGATCATCACCACCTACGGCGGCGACGCGGCGGTGTTCCAGAGCTCGCAGTCGAGCCAGGCGGTGCTGCTGGTGCTGGCGGTGCTGGTCATCTACGTGCTGCTGGGCGTGCTGTACGAGAGCTACATCCACCCGATCACCATCCTGGCGGGGCTGCCCTCGGCGGCGGTGGGCGCGCTGATTTCGCTGAAGATCTTCGGCTTCGACCTGACGCTGATCGCCACCATCGGCATCCTGCTGCTGATCGGCATCGTGAAGAAGAACGCCATCATGCTGATCGACTTCGCGCTCGACGCGCAGCGCACCGAAGGCCTGAGCCCGGTGGAGGCGATCCGCGAAGCCTGCCGGCTGCGCTTCCGCCCGATCCTGATGACCACGCTGGCCGCGCTGATGGGCGCGCTGCCGCTCGCGCTGGGCCTGGGCGCCGGCGCCGAACTGCGCCAGCCGCTGGGCGTGGCGGTGGTGGGCGGGCTGATCTTCTCGCAGGTGATCACGCTGTACATCACGCCGGCCATCTACCTGGCGCTGGACCGCTACAGCGGCACCGGGCCGATGGTCGATCTGCCGGGCGAGGCCAAGGCCGAAGCCGGCGGCGCGCCAGGCCATTCGGCGGCCTCGCACGCCTGAGGCGCGCGCCCGCTCAGGTCGTGGTTTCGTCGAGCGTGTCGCCCACCGCGAGGTGGGTGGTGTCGCTCCAGCCCACGAGGCTGAAGCCTTCCGGCGTCCACAGCATGCGGTTGATGGCGGCGTTGCCCAGCTGCCAGGTGCGCGGCGCCTGCAGCCCCTGGCGGGTGGCGGCGCGGTAGAGCACGTCCATCACGCCGCCGTGCGCCACCAGCACGACCAGTTCGCCCGGATGGCGTGCCGCCAGCTCGGCGGCCACGCCGGTCACGCGGTCGCGGAATGTCAGCAGGCTCTCGCCCCCCTCGGGCTCGAATTCGGGGTCGCGCTCGCGCCAGCGCTTGGCCTGCGCGGGCAGCGTGGCCTCGATCTCGGCAAAGCTCAGGCCTTCCATGTTCCCGAAGGCCCGCTCGCGCAGGCGCGGCTCGGGCTGCACGGCCAGGCCGTGGGGCTCGGCGATGGCCTGGGCGGTCTGCCAGGCGCGCGACAGGTCGCTGGCGTAGACGACGCCGATGGGCTCGTCGGCCAGCGCCGCGCCTGCACGCCGTGCCTGCCAGAGGCCCGTGGCGTTGAGCCCGATGTCGATGTGGCCCTGGATGCGGGTGTCGACGTTCCAGGCGGTTTCGCCGTGGCGAACGGCGATCAGACGGGTGGCTTCTTCCATCCGCGGGATTCTAGAAGGCGCTACTTTCGAGCCGTCGGCAGTTCGATGTTCACCCGGCGCTCGCCCTGCGGCGGGTTCGGGAAGCCCTGCAGCGCGGCCTGGAACATCACGGGCAGCACGGCCGCGCTCGAGCTGTAGGGGCCGTCGTTGCGCGCGCGGGTCTCGTAGACCACGCGGTTGGAGCCGGCCTCGCGCAGCACGATGCTGACTTCGCGCTCGTACCAGGGGTTCGACGGCTGGGCGAACACCGGCCCGCCGTACCAGCCGCCGCCGTACCAGCGGCGCCCGTAGTAGCCGTAGCCGCCGCCCCAGCCGTAGCCCCAGGGGCCGTCGTAGAGCCAGGGGTCGGCCCAGGGCGAGAGGCCGGCCGTCACGCGGGCGCCGATCTGCGCGTTGTACTGGGGATGGGCGTCGTCGCGGCGCAGGCCGACCTTGTCGAGCGCCGCGCCTGCCATGGCTTCGAGCGAATCCTGCCGGGCGCCGTCGGCCTGCTGCGAGGGCAGGCGGTCGAAGCGGTAAGTGGCGCCGGGTGGCACCGGGCCGAGGGAAGAGAAGCTCTTCACATCGCTGTCGACCACCCAGGAGGTGGCGCAGCCGGTCAGGCTTGCTATGAGAAGAAGAGCTGAAAGCGCACGTTTCATGAGGGTCTCCGGGCAAGGCTGCCCAAAATTCCCCTGGGTTGCCCGAATCAGCCCTGGACGATGCGCAGTGCTGAGGGTGCCTGGGAGAGCAAGTCGAAGGAAGGCGTGTCGAAGGCCTTGTCGCCGTCGTCATCCGCCACGCCGGTCGCCTTGAGACCCTTGAAATCGTGCCGTGTTCCGTCGAGCAGGTGCGAAGGCACCACGTTCTGCAGCGCGGTGAACATGTTCTCGACGCGGCCGGGGTACTTCTTGTCCCACTCGCGCAGCATTTCGCCGACCTGCTTGCGCTGCAGGTTTTCCTGGCTGCCGCACAGGGTGCACGGAATGATCGGGAACTCGCGGTGCTGGGCCCAGCGCACGGTGTCTTTCTCGGCCACGTAGGCCAGCGGGCGGATCACGACGTGCTTGCCGTCGTCGCTCACCAGCTTGGGCGGCATGCTCTTGAGCTTGCCGGCAAAGAACATGTTGAGGAAGAAGGTCTGCAGCATGTCGTCGCGGTGGTGGCCCAGCGCGACCTTGGTGGCGCCCAGCTCGTCGGCCACGCGGTACAGGATGCCGCGGCGCAGCCGGCTGCACAGGCCGCAGGTGGTCTTGCCCTCGGGAATGACGCGCTTGACGATGCTGTAGGTGTCCTGGTTCTCGATGTGGAAGTCCACGCCCAGTTCGCTCAGGTACCTGGGCAGCACTTCTTCGGGAAAGCCGGGCTGCTTCTGGTCGAGGTTGACCGCCACGATGTCGAAGTGAATGGGCGCGCGCGCCTTCAGCTTGAGCAGGATGTCGAGCAGCGCGTAGCTGTCCTTTCCGCCCGAGACGCACACCATGACCTTGTCGCCCTCCTCGATCATGTTGTAGTCGACGATGGCCTGCCCGACCTGGCGGCACAGGCGCTTTTCGAGCTTGTGCGTCTCGCGTTCGATCTTGAGGGAATTGGCAGTGGCGTCGGCGGCGGCGGGCGCCTCGTCGATCCAGACGGCGTTCATGGGCAGGCTACTTCGGGGAGTCGGGGGAGGAGGTGATTGTCCCCGATCCCCATGCCACGCGCTACGCGGCGGGAAAAGCCGTGGTTCTTCCCGCTACCACTGGCCGGCTTCCATGCGGATCGCCACTTCGCAGTCGTCGAAGATTTCGAGCTTGGCGATCTTCACGCGCACGCCCACCACGCCGGGCAGCTGCAGCAGCCGCTGCACCAGCTTGCCGATCAGGCTTTCGAGCAGGTTGACGTGCTCGGCGGTGCACTCGTCGATGATGATGCGGCGCACCTTGCGGTAGTCGAGCACATGGAAGATGTCGTCGTCCTGCGGCAGCAGCGGCTGCGGGCCGAGGCTGAGTTCGGCATCGACCTGGATCGGCTGCGGTGCCGTCTTCTCGTGGTCGAGGATGCCCAGGTTGGCGTCGAAGCGCAGGCCCTGGAGGGTGAGTGTCTGGCGGCCCTGCGTGGGCGCGGCCGCGGGCTGGGAAGATGCGGTGGACATGGTGGTGGTGCTCACATGAGCGAGAAATCGCGCTCGAATTTCATCAGGTGCTGGCCGCCGTCCACCAGCAGGGTGGTGCCGGTGATGGAGCTGTTTTCCAGCGCGAACTTCACCGTGGCGCTCACGTCGGCCGGGGTGGAGGAGCGGCCCAGCGGCGACAGCTTGTGCAACTGCGCGAACTTGTCGTCGTCGAGCATGTGGCTCGCCAGCGTGAGGCCGGGCGCCACGCCCACCACGCGCACGCGCGGCGCCAGCGCCAGCGCCAGCATCGGCGTGGCGGCTTCCAGCGCGGCCTTCGAGAGCGTGTAGCTCAGGAAGTCGGGGTTCGGGTTCCAGAGTTTCTGGTCGAGCAGGTGGACCACCGCGCCTTGCGCATCGCGCGCGCTCACGTGTTCGTTCAGCGCCTGCGCCAGCAGGATGGCCGCCCCGGTGTTGCTGCGCGCATGGCGCTCCATGAGCGCGTAGCTGAAGGTGGCGGCCTCGTCGTGCTCGAACAGCGCGGCGCTGTGCACCACCGCGTCGACGCTGCGAAAGCGCGCGACCACGCGGGGCAGCAGGGCGCGCGTGGCGGCCTCGTCCTCGAGGTCGGCGGCGAAGAGGGCCGAGTCGCCCGAAAGCGCGGCGCAGTCGGCCACCGTCTGCTCGGCTTCGGCGCGCGAGTTGCGGTAGTGCACCGCCACCTGCCAGCCGCTGGCGGCGAGCGCCAGTGCGATGTCGCGGCCCAGCCTGCGGCCGGCACCCGTGACGAGAACGGTTCGGCGGGCGGGGGAGGAGGATGCGGTGCTCATGCGGAGGGGAAATGGGAGGAGAGAGACAATGGCGCCGTGACGACAAAGACAACCCCCAGCAGTTTACCCACCGCCCTCGATCACCTCATCGCGCGTTCCGTCGAACGCGTGGGCGGCTGGATCGGGTTCGACCGCTTCATGGCGCTGGCCTTGTATGCGCCCGGCCTCGGCTACTACGCCAACAGCTCCGCCAAGTTCGGCCACATGCCGTCTTCGGGCAGCGACTTCGTGACCGCGCCCGAACTCACGCCGATGTTCGGCCAGACGCTGGCCGCGCAGGTGGCCGAGGCGCTGGAGAAGACCGGCACCTCCACGGTGTGGGAATTCGGCGCGGGCTCCGGCGCGCTGGCCGTGCAACTGCTGCATGCGCTCGACGAAATGGGGCGCACCGACGTCCGCTACCGCATCGTCGACCTGTCCGGCACCCTGCGCGAGCGGCAGCAGCAGGCGTTGGTGCGCTATGCGGACCGCGTCGAGTGGCTCAATGAACTGCCCGAGTCGATGGAGGGCGTGGTCGTCGGCAACGAAGTGCTCGACGCGATGCCGGTGCAACTGCTGGCACGCGTGGGCGGGCAGTGGTTCGAGCGCGGCGTGGTGCGCAACGCGCAGGGCGACGGCTGGGCCTGGGCGGACCGCCCGACCGAGCTGCGGCCGCCGGTCGACGTGCCCGGCGAGCACGACTACCTCACCGAGATCCATCCGCAGGCCAGGGCCTTCATCGCGACGCTGGCGGACCGTCTGAAGAAAGGCGCTGCCTTCCTCATCGACTACGGCTTCCCCGAGGCCGAGTACTACCACCCGCAACGCCACATGGGCACGGTGATGTGCCACCGCGCGCACCAGGCCGATGGCGATCCGCTGTCCGACGTGGGCTACAAGGACATCACCGCGCATGTGGACTTCACGGGGATTGCGCTTGCTGGGCAGGATGCGGGGCTTGAGGTGCTGGGCTATACGAGCCAGGCGCGGTTTCTGCTGAACTGCGGGTTGCTGGGGAGGATGGAACTTGGGGGCACTGCCGAGCGGGCTATGGCTGCGCGGCTGATCCATGAGCATGAGATGGGGGAGTTGTTCAAGGTTGTCGGGTTTGCCGTGGGGGAGGCTTGGGAGGCGATGGGGTTTGTTGAGGGGGATCGAAGTCATACGCTTTGAGAGTTGCTTGCTTCCCGGGGCCGGGTCTCGCCCCGGCGGGCGACTCACTTTCTTTTGCTTCGCCAAAAGAAAGTAAGCAAAGAAAAGGCGACCCCACTGTCTGCGACCCCTTCGCTGCGCTACGGGGCAACCTGCGGTGCTCGCGTTTCGCGGGGTCTCGCAGAACTCGCTTC
>NZ_JBXASW010000081.1:0-23669 GCF_058809745.1 Variovorax sp. MPBD4-3 | reverse complement strand
CACTACAAGTGGGACGAGCGCGGCAACTTGATCGAGCGCAGCCGCAACGCTGACACGCACGGCACCGCGGTCGAAGACCTGGTGGCCAGGAGCGGCACCATCGTCAGCGGTAGCGAAATCACCGAAACCACCAAGCGCCGGCGCGGCGGCAGCACCACGCGCCATTACTTCGTGCTCGATGCCAAGCTGTCCGATGGCAGCACCGAGAAGTGGCGCGTGGACTACGCGGTCGGCCGCAGCAAGCTCGAGCCGCTGATCGACGAAGCAGTCGACGTACGCGTCGATCCCTCGGACAACAACCTCGTCTACGAAGTCAAGCTCAAGGGCCAGCCCGTGGTGTCGCTGGCAGATGTGCAGAAGATCATGGAAAACAAGGACAAGGCAGCCGCATCCAGCGCCACCGACAAGGGCACGCTGATCGTCGGCGCCGTTGCCCTGCTGCTGGGCATTGGCGGACTGTTCCTCCGGCGCCGCATCGCCAGCGGCCATGCGGCCGAACAGGCGGCGGCGGTGCAGACGCCCGTGATCGGCGAGAAGGTCTGACCTTCCCCCTGTCTGGCTTGCAGCCCATGAAAAAAGACGCCCGAGGGCGTCTTTTTTCATGGCCGAAAGAAAAGGCCGGCCTTACTTGCGCAGCAGTGCCTTCAGCGCATTCTGCAGGCGGCGTGCGCTCGCGGCGTCGTGCGCGGCGGCCAGCACCTTGCCGGCATCCTGGCCCCAGGTCTGGGCCGGCGCCGGATCGCCGCGCTTCGTCAGCAGCTTGAGCTGCAGCGCACGGCGTGCGTCGAGCTGCTCGGCGGGCGTCGGCACTTCGGCTGCCATTTCGAGGCGCAGCAGCGCTTCGGCGGCATCGCTGGCGGCAGCGGTCGGCGCGGAGCCGATGGCCTGCGACCAGCCGGTGCGCACCGCCGGCGTCACCGCGCGGCCCAGTTCCTGGACGCTAGGCAGACGCGCCGCATCGCGCTGCTCCCAGGCGCCGAGCACCTGCGTCAGGGCTTCGCCGTGCGCCTGGGCGGCAAGCTTGCGCAGCGCCATGTCGGCGCGCTCGAGCGCTTCGCGCTGGGCGCGGAAGGCCGCGTCGCCGAGGCGCGGGCCGCGATCTTCACGCGGCGGACGGTCGCCGAAGCGGCCGCCGGGGGCGCCGCGATCACCGCGGTCACCGGAACGCGGCGCGCCGCGGTCGCCACCGGGGCGACCCGGGCCGCCCGCACCCGGCCGGCCGGCGTCGCGCCGGTCGCCGAAGCGGCCGCCGGCACCGCGAGCGGCGGGTGCCGCCTCGGCCTTCTTGCTGCTCGGACGGTCATCGCCGCGCATGGCCACCACCGGCTTGGGAGCGGGCTTCGGCGCGGCGGCAGGGGCTTGCGCAGCGGCGTCGGTGCGTGCCGATGCATCGGCGCCATCGGCGGGCGCCACCAGATCGGCCGAAGCGGCAGGCGCCTCGGTGTGCGTGCCGGGCGAGGCTTCCGCGTCGCTCGGGCTGGGTGCCTGTTCGGCGCTCTCGCCGAATTCGGCGGCGGCCTGGCCCGGAGCCACGACCTCGGTCGCGCCGACCGACGGGCCGTCGCTCGCGGCGGCTGCCTGCTCGGCCTTCGGAGCCGGCGGCGGGGCTTCGCCACGCAGCGCCGCTTCCAGGCGGGCGATGGCGGCGCGGATCTTCTGCACGTCGCCGCCGGCGTTGGCGGCATCGAGCGCCTTCGAGGCGTCGAGCACATGGCGGTCGTGCTCGCTCATGGCGGCCGACGCCTTTTCGCGCTCGGCCGTCTTGCGGTTGAAAGCCTCGTCGATGGGTGCGCGGAAAGCGTCCCACAGCTTCTGTTCGTGGCGGCGGTCGAGCGGCACGCTCTGCGCCTCGGCCTGCCAGCGCTGCTGCAGCGCCTTGACGGCGTCGATGCGCAGCATCGGCTGGGCGCCGAGCTCGGTCGCCTCGGCGATCATGGCCTGGCGGCGCTCGACACTCGCCTTCTGCGCAGTTTCGAACGGTGCGCGGGCGGCACCGAAGGCTTCGTTCCACTGCGGCTGCAGCTCGGCGAACACCTTCTCGCCCACATGGCCGGCATCGCGCCAGCGGTCGGCGAACTGGTGCAGCGCCCGGTTGTGGGCCTTCAGATCGGTGGCGCCGGCGTGTTCCGCCGCCCAGGCCTTGACCTCTTCGATCAGCGCCACGCGATGGGCGCGGTGCTCGGCCGCGTCGGCGCGAACCTTCTCCAGCCAGGCCTCGACCACCTTGTGGGCCTCGTTGCAGGCTTCGTCGAAGCGCTTCCACAGCGCGTGGTTCGGCACGCCGCCCTGGTCGGCCTGCTTCCACTGATCGCGCAGGGCGCGCAGCGTTTCCTGCATCTTGCGGCCGCCGAGGGCCTGGCCTTCGGGACGCTTGAGCAGGCCTTCGGCCTTGGCGACGAGGTCTTCGCGGACCTTGTCGGCGCTCCAGCGCTGCCAGCCTTCGAGTTCGCCGGCGGCCACGAGCGCGGCATGCACGCGGGCTTCGAGCGGCGCCTCGACCAGCTTGCCGTGTTCCTTGAGCACGGCGCGCAGCGCGGCTGCGGCGCCGGCGCTGGCCTTGCCGTGGCCTTCGGCGGTTTCCTGCTCGAGCTTGGCGAGCGCGGCCTGCACCGCGTCTTGGGCGGCGGCGCGCACGGCCGGATCGACCTTGGGCGCGGCAGGGCGTGCGGGAGCGGCCACCTTGGGAGCCAGGACTTCACCGCGCGCGGCGCGCAGTTCGTCGGCCCACACGGGCACCGGCGGCAGCGGCGCCGCTGCGTCGGCAGAGGCGGCAATGGCCAGGGCCAAGGCGCTATGGAAGGAATCGGACACCACCAGCAGCTGCGACTTCGACGACTCGAGCTGCGGCGCGAACTTGGCGTCCAGGCTGGTCCAGTTGGCGTCGCCGGTGATTTCGGTCGCCTGCTGCTGCCAGTGGGCCACGTCGGCGCGCAGCGATTCCTCGGCGGCCTGGGCGTCCTGCCAGCCCTTGGTCGACAGCACTTCGAAGCGCTGGGCCAGCAGCACGGCGGCTTCGCGGTGGACCTGCGCGCGGTGCTGCAGGTCTTCGATGCCCTTGACGCGCTCCGCCAGCTTGAGCTTCAGGCCGGCCAGCGGCTCGCGCGACAGCGGTGCGCCAGCCTTGGCGGCGTCACGCTGCCACGCCAGCGCGTCCGCGATGTTGAGCTTGGACTGTGCAAGCAGCGCCTCGGCCTTCTGCGCCCATTCGGCGGCGATGGCCTCCTGGCCCTTGGCGCGCTTGAGTTCGTCGAGTTTTTCGCGCAGCAGGCGTGCGGCGCCCTTGTCACGTCCGCTCAGCTCCTTGAAGACTTCCTGCATCTGCTCGGGCGCGGGGTTGCCAGCGAGCCAGTCGCGGATGCGCGCGGCGCGCTCGCCGGAAGTCGGCGCGGTGAAGGCGCCGCCGGTCAGCGTGTCGAGGGCCTGAATGTCGTGTGGCTTGGAAGAAGTAGAGGTCACTGCGCGAAATCGTTGTCTTAGTAGAGAAAGCGAAGGCGCCGGCAAAGGCCGGCGCACATCGACATTTTCACCCACTTGCGGCCGGCCGCCGAATTCCGTCCTGGAAACGTGGCGAGCCCGGGGTTGCTGGCTGGGAGATTGACGGACTACATATATAGCAAGCCGTAGAGAAAAACCAAGTCCCGAAGCGGTTGCGCCGCGTCACTTCATGGTGAGGCTGAGCTCGGCGCCCGGCTTCCAGTCGGCGCCGCTGGCGGTGGTGCGCACCGCGCCCAGGAACAGGCGCTCGCTCGGCACGCTCTTCGCAAGCAGGTAGTCGCGCACGGCCGCGCCGCGCTCGACCGCCAGCTGCCGCATCGACTCCTCGTCGACCGGCACGCTCGCGAACAGCAGGTTTTCCATGTCCTTGAGCGGCAGGTCCTTGGCAAGGCCGACGAGATTGCGCGGCTTCGTGATGTCCGCGCGCTTGTAGACGGCAGTCAGCAGCTCGGGGTACTCGGCATCGGTGACGGGCGGAACGTCGGTGCCGGCCTGCCCGCCGCGCACCGCGACGCGGCGCTTCTCCGCCAGGGTCAGCTGGCGCACGCGCTGGCGCTGGTAGGCGTCGCGCTCCTTTTCGAGGCTGGCGGTGCCCGCGACCGTCATCTGCAGCGTGGGCCGGTCGGTCAGAGCCTTCGCGACCTTGTCCAAGCTTTCCTTGGCGGCGGCGCTCAGCTCCGAGCTGCCGGCATCGAAGGTGATGGCGCTCGACTCGCCGCTGCCGCCGCCCAGGCCACCGGTCAGCAGGCTGAACGGCGCGGTCACGGCCTTGACGATCAGGTTGACCACCGCCTTCCAGATCAGCGGGCCGACGCTGAACTGCGGGTCGTTGAGCGAGCCGCTCAGCGGCAGGTCGACGTCGATCACGCCGTTGCGGTCGGCCAGCAGGGCCACCGCCAGCTTCACGGGCAGGCTGGCGGGTGCGCCCGCCACTTCGTCGCCGAACTGCAGCTGGTTGAGCACCAGCTTGTTGGTGGCCGTGAGCTGGCCGTCGGCCGCCACCTTGTAGTTGACGTCCATGCTCATCTTGCCGCGCTCGATGCCGTGGCCGGCGTAGCGCACCGAGTACGGCGACAGCGGCGCGAGGTCGAGGTCGCGCATCTTGGCGGTGATGTCGAGTTCGAGCGGCTTGACCAGCGGATTGAGCTTGCCGGTGATTTCCAGTGCCGCGGTCTGCTGCGCCTTGCCGCGCAGTTCGAGGTCGGCCAGCGCGGGCCGTCCGCCCTCGCCCTTCGGCGGATTGGACGAGAACGAACTGAGCTTGCCGGTCAGCTCGCTGAGGTCGGCCGAGTAATTGGGCTTGACGAACAGGTCAGTGAAGTCGATCTTGCCGTTCACCAGGCTCATCGGGCCGAAGTTGATGACCGGCGCCAGGCCCGTATCGGCCGCTGCCGACGCTGCCGGCGCCGCGGCGATTGCCGCCGGCTTGGCGGGTTCGGGCGCGCCGCCGACCATTTCCTCAGCCGATACCGAGCGACCTGCGGGCTTCTGCGCCGCCGCCCGGGCCGCCGTTGTGGTGGTGGTCGTTCCGCCCGGCCCCTTGCGGGTGCTGGCCTCGCCGGCCGCGGCGGCCGCGGCGTTGGCTTCCGCCTCGCCCTTCTTGGTAAGGCTCAGCAGGTTCAGCCGGCCGGTCGGGTCGACGATCACGCGGGCGAAGAAGTCCGTCAGCGTGGTCTCGCGCACATCGACCGCCGGGGCAGTGTTTGGCGCCATGCTGATCTGCAGGCCGCGCAGGCTCAGCGTCTTCCAGCTCAGCAACTGGTTGTTGTTGCGGTCGAAGCCCGGCGACTGCGTGAGAGAAATGCTGTTGGCCCGGAAGTCGTCGAGCGCGGTATCGCCGGCCAGCTTGATGCTCATGCCGGCAGGCGTGGCCGCGTAGCGCACCGTGCCGCGATAGCTCGCGAAGGCGCGGCGGATGTCGACGTTGAGCGCGTCGGCGTAGTACGCCTTGAAGGCATGCGCCGGGAACGACGCCACCTCGAGCCGCCCCTCGGCCGCCAGCGGCTTGAGCACGACGCTGCCCTTGTAGTCGAAGCGCCCCGGCTCGGAGCGCCCGGAGCCGATGCGGCCCGACACTTCCAGCGGCGAAGTGGCGTTCGTTTCGGGGGCGAGCTTCTGGGCGAGCAGCCTGAACGCGGTGACTTCGATCGTCACCGGGGTCGCGGAAGCCTTGTCTGAATAAGAGAGCGCCCCGTTGTCGACGGCCAGCTTGCCGATGGTCAGCGCCCAGGGCTTGGTGTTGGCGCCGGGCTGCGGCGCCTCGGCGGCGGCGGGCTTCGGCGCCGCCACCTTGGCTTCGGCTTCCTTGGCGCCGTCGCCGGCCGGCGTCTTGAGCCAGCGCTCGAACATCCAGCGCTTCTCGTTGTCGCGCTCGATGCGCACCTTGGGGTTGGTGGCGGTGAACGAAGCCACGTTCAGCGTGTGGTTCGTCATGTCGGCCTCGGCGTCGACCAGCTCGAAGCGCCCGACGCTGGCCAGCGCGGTCTTGGCCTGCGTCAGCGCGAGCCCGTCCGCGGCCAGGCGGCGGGCCTTGAACTTGAGGTTGGGCTGGGCCCAGGCGATGTCGATCTGGCCGCTGAGCTTGCCGTCGAGCGTGGGCTCCAGGCTCTGCGCAAGATAAGGCGCGGCCAGCGACAGCGGCAGCGCATCGACCTCGGTTTCCACGTTGGCCACCTTGTCGGTGGCGCTGCCCTTGAACTTGAGCGAGGCGCCGGCAATGGCGGTGCTGCCGTTGAACTGGGCCGGCTTGTCCATGGGCCAGGTGACGCCGGTGACATCGAATCCGAGTTCGGTCACGTCGATGGCCGCGGCGGGTTTGACTGTTTCGTCGCGCCAGCCGATACGGCCGCCGCTCAGCGCGAACTTGTCGACCTGCACCTTCAGCACCGGCTTCTCGGCCGGCTGGCCGGCTGGCGGGTTCGCGGGCGCCGCCGGAAGGGGCGCGGCCTTTTCGGTCGCGCCGGTGGCGGGGTCGGTGGCCAGCAGGTTGAGCTGGCCGGCGGCGTCGCGCGCCACCGCCAGCTGCGGATTGACCAGCGCGATCTCGCTCAGGTGGAACACCGACTCGAGCGGCCGCACGTCGTCCAGCGCGAGCTTGAGCGACTCGAAGGCCAACAGGTCCCGCCCGCGAGCGTCGGCCACCTTGGTGGTGTGCGCCTCGACGGTGCCGGTGATCTTCAGTCCGTTGGTGGCGCCGTGCTCGAAGCCGATCTTCAGGTCGGCGTCGAGGCTGCCCGCCTGCAGGCGCACCGGCAGTCCGCCCGGGATGTAGCCGAGATACGGCACCAGGTCGAGCCCCTTGAACTGCACGTGCGCGTCCGTCTTGCGGCTGTCGGCGAAGGGGGTGGTGAGCGCGGCGGAGTCGAACTTGCTGCCGTTGAGCACGAACGCCAGCTTGGGCTCTGTATTGATGTCGCGCTTCGAATCGAGGTTGCTCAGGAAAGGCACCTTGAGCACGAAGTCGCGCAGCTCATGCTTGCGCTTGACGGTCTGGTCGTCGAAGTCGACCGAGCCGCCATTGATCGCTATGTTGTAGACCGCGAAGCGCGCGGGCTTGGCCTTCGGGTCGGCGGGCGGGCCGGCCGACAGCCTGGCAAGGATGTCGTCGATGTCGTACTTGCCGTCGGCCTGGTGCGTGAGCAGGACGGCCGGCGCGTCGATGGACAGGGCATCGATCACCGGTGCGAGGCGGAAGATCGATTGAAGCTCGGCATCGGCATAGATGCGCTGGACGGCCAACTGCGACCTGCTGCCATCGGCGGTGGCTATGCGCAGATCGTTCAACGTGAGCTCCAGCGTCCAGGGCTTGAAGTCGACCTTGCCGACGGTCACTTGCCGGCCGAGCTTCTCGCTCGCGATCTTCTGGAGCTGGCTCTTGGCGATCGGCGGCACCGCCAGCCAGGCGATGACCCAGAAGGCCAACAACGACAGCAACGCGACGATCCCACGCCGCACCCATTTGTTCTGTTTGATCGAAGCTACGTCCATCGCCGGAGTGTGCCGCAAAGACGCTTCAACTCCCCATGAGCGCAGCAACCGCAGCCGCGCTTCGGAAGAAATACCGCAAACACCGCAGAAGCTGCTGCGCAGTGCGCAGAAAAAGAAAGCCCGATGGCTCGACGAACGTCTTGCCACCGGGCTTGATGGCGGGCGCTAGACCCATGCCATCGTTTCGCGCGACCGGAAGTCAATGGTTCCCGCCGTGCTGGCAGCAAGAGATTGCCACCGTGGATCCTCGGTCGTTCGAGCCCTCGACTTACACCTCAGGCTGCCTGACCTCGGAAAAATGCCTGAAAACCTCAGGCCCGTTCAGATTAGGCGCCGCACCCTTGCTTTGCAAATGCAATTTACAAAGGGATTTCACCTAAGACAAAACACCTCGAAACCATGAACTTTTTAAACAACTATTAGCATAAAGATGCAATTCCTTATGCTTGACCAGGTATTAACCCACGCTAGAATCCGGCCTGCCCTGACTGCCTGACGCAGAGGGGCCTCACTGAATCCGCTGCCGAATCCCAACCGGCTTGATCAGGTCGCCGCGCTCCCAACCCACCTCCACTCCATGCGCGGAGCCTGATTCGTACCAATCCAAGCGCCGCTGCCTTCATCCATCGCCCTCACCGGCTTTGCGTATCAGGTGCCGCACAGAAAGGAAGAGCGATGAACAAGGCGTTCGATGCCACAGCCCGCGGGCTAAGGACCTTCGTGTCCGATGTGGCAGACGGCTTTTTTGAAATCACCCACAACGGGTTTGCACTGGTCGGCCTGGCCATCGTGTTCGCGGCCCTCGCCCTCGTGGCGCGGCCCGACCTGCGCAAGACCGGCGAGGAGCAACTGATGGGCTGGCTGCAGTCGCGCAAGCCCGCGCCTGAAGCCACCGACCTCGAGCCGACCGCCATCGAGCGCACCACCGCCGCGAGCCCCAGCGACCTGCCCAAGCAGCAGGCCGCCGTGGCTTACTGGCTGAGCAAGAAGTACAGCGTGGCGCCCGAGCCGCTGAGCGTGCTCGTCGCCGAGGCCTACAACATCGGCAAGCGCACCAAGCTCGACCCGACGTTGATCCTGGCGATCATGGCCGTGGAATCCAGTTTCAACCCCTTTGCCCAGAGCCACGTCGGCGCCCAGGGCCTGATGCAGGTCATGACCCGCGTGCATGGCGACAAGTATGAAAGCGCGGGTGGCACGCTCACCGCCTTCGACCCCGTGACCAACATGCGCGTCGGGGTCAAGGTGCTGCAGGAATGCATCGCCCGCGCCGGATCGCTCGAAGGCGGCCTGCGCTACTACGTGGGCGCGGCCAACCTCGAAGACGACGGCGGCTACGCCGGCAAGGTGATGGCCGAGCACGAGCGCCTGCTGCAGGTTGCCAGCGGCCGCGCGCCGTCGGTGCTGCCGCCCCGCACGACCGTGCGCGCGCAGCCGATTCCGGTCGTGACGCCGGCACCCGCGCCGGTCAAGGCCGACGAAGGCTCCGAACCCGCCAAGGTCGCCCTGCTTTCCGGCGTTTCCTGAAGCTGTCCTGGCCGGGTGTGAGCTACACTCGGCCTCGTACGCGACTGGCGATAGGCGCAGCACCCGAAAAAGGTGCCCCGCGCTGACGTGGAATACCACTGGGAAGCGTACCGCCTGACCACAACAGGCGTTCAGCCGTTCGCCTGGGCAGCCCTTGTTTGGTTGAAGAACAAGGACCTCGTCTTCAAAGGACTGCCATGTACCAACGCAACATCCTGGTCGAACAGACCGATCCCGAAATCTGGGCCGCCATTCAAGCCGAAAACGCGCGCCAGGAACACCACATCGAGCTGATCGCCAGCGAGAACTACGCCTCGCCGGCCGTCATGGCCGCCCAGGGCTCGCAGCTCACCAACAAGTACGCCGAAGGCTACCCGGGCAAGCGCTACTACGGCGGCTGCGAGCACGTTGACGTGGCCGAGCAGCTGGCCATCGACCGCGTCAAGCAGATCTTCGGCGCCGACGCCGCCAACGTGCAGCCGCATTGCGGCGCTTCTGCCAACGAAGCCGTGATGCTCGCCTTCCTGAAGCCCGGCGACACCATCATGGGCATGAGCCTGGCCGAAGGCGGCCACCTGACCCACGGCATGCCGCTGAACATGAGCGGCAAGTGGTTCAACGTGGTGAGCTACGGCCTCGACGCCAACGAAGCCATCGACTACGACGCGATGGAACGCAAGGCGCACGAGCACATGCCCAAGCTGATCATCGCGGGCGCTTCGGCCTACTCGCTGCGCATCGACTTCGAACGCTTCGCCAAGGTGGCCAAGGACGTCGGCGCGATCTTCATGGTCGACATCGCCCACTACGCCGGCCTCGTGGCCGCGGGCGTGTACCCCAACCCGGTGCCGCACGCCGACATCGTCACCTCGACCACCCACAAGAGCCTGCGCGGCCCGCGCGGCGGCATCATCCTGATGAAGTCGCAGCACGAGAAAGCCATCAACAGCGCGATCTTCCCCGGCCTGCAAGGCGGCCCGCTGATGCACGTGATCGCCGCCAAGGCCGTCGCGTTCAAGGAAGCCATGTCGCCCGAGTTCAAGGCCTACCAGCAACAGGTGGTCAAGAACGCACAGATCGTGGCCGACACCCTCACCGAGCGCGGCCTGCGCATCGTGAGCGGCCGCACCGAAAGCCACGTGATGCTGGTCGACCTGCGCGCCAAGGGCATCACCGGCAAGGAAGCCGAAGCCGTGCTGGGCAGCGCCCACATGACGATCAACAAGAACGCGATCCCCAACGACCCGGAAAAGCCGATGGTCACCAGCGGCGTGCGCATCGGCACCCCCGCCATGACCACCCGCGGCTTCAAGGACGAAGAGGCCCGCATCACCGCGAACCTGGTCGCCGACGTGCTCGAGAACCCGCGCGACGCGGCGAACATCGACGCCGTGCGCGCCAAGGTGCATGCGCTGACGAGCCGTTTCCCTGTCTACCGCTGAGCCGGAAATCCTGACCGCATGAAATGCCCTTTTTGCGGTCATCTTGAAACGCAGGTCGTCGAGACCCGCGTTTCGGAAGACGCCGACTTCGTCCGCAGGCGCCGCCAGTGCAGCGCTTGCGACAAGCGCTTCACCACCTACGAGCGGCCCGACGTCAACTTCCCGGTCGTCGTCAAGAAGGACGGCAGCCGCGCCGACTTCGATTCGTCGAAGGTGCGCGCCTCGATGATGCTGGCGCTGCGCAAGCGCCCGGTGAGCATCGAGCAGATCGACAACGCCCTGCTTCGCATCGAACAGAAGCTGCTGGCCAGCGGCCTGCGCGAAATCGACTCGACCAAGGTGGGCGAGCTCGTGATGCGCGAACTCAAGAAGCTCGACAAGGTCGCCTACGTGCGCTTTGCATCGGTGTACCGCAGCTTCGAGGACGTGGACGAATTCAGGCAGTTGCTGCGCGACATCTGAGCCGCGTCGGCAACCGCCCCCGCACTCTCACAGGCACCTCAACGGTTCCAGCAAAGCTGCACCAGCGCACTCGATGCGTCGGTGCTATTGCCGGCCAGCTTGACGCCCTGCTGGTTGACCGTGAGCGTTCCGCACTCGTCGTTGCGCGAAGCCCTCACAGGGACGGCTTGCAAGGTGTAGCTGGTTTCGTTTCTTGAGACAAAGCTGATGGCATAGTTCGCCGTGCCGGACGACGGCGACTGCCCCAGTCCTGCCGGCAGCGCGACGGTCGGCGGGGGGTAGCGTCCATTGGCGGTCATGTAGCGCTCGGTCCACTGTGCCGCCTGCAACAGCTGTTGCTTGGCATCGGCGCGCTTGGCCCGCAGCACGTAGCGCGTGTAGCTGGGGTAGGCAATGGCGGCGAGGATGCCGATCACCGCCGTCACGATCAAAAGTTCGATCAGCGTGAAGCCGCGCGAGCGGATCTGCTTGCGGCGCGGCGGCTTGGAATATCTGTTCATGGTTCGCCTCGGCTGCGCAGTCAGTTCGACGGCGACATCAGATTGCGCCAGCCGAAGCGGCGCACGATGTCAGGCCGTATCGGTGCCTTGCACTCGCCGGCGGCATTGCAGATCACGTCCTTGCCCTTCTCCCGGCCCTGCGGCTCGAAGACGATGTCGTCCTTGCCCGAGCTGTTGCGGAAACCGAGATAGCTGGTCGTGGTGGTGGTGGCCGTGCCATAGGCAATGCCGTCGGGTGCGGAGCCGTCGAAGAAGTCGACCACCATCGACCATCCGTCGCCGTTGGTGCCCGCGGTGCAATCGAGCGCATTGCTGCCCGACCCCGGAACGGTGCTCGAGAACAGGCCGGCGCTGCTGTTCAACGCATCGCCCGGATAGACGATGCGCTCCTTGGCGGCCGGCAGCTGAAAGTACCAGCCACGCTTGGCACGGGAGCCGCCGTAGTTCACGCTGTTGTTCGAGACGGTGCGGAACTCGCCACCGTCCGTCTCGACAGTGGCGCCGCCGACGGTCTGCGCCACCAGATCGGTCAGCACGGCCGTGCTTGTCGTGCCGCTGGCCCCGTCCCGGATGCCGTAGAGATACTGGTTGGCGGTATTGCTGTCGTCACCGACGGCGAACAGCCTTCCCGTGCCGAACACCACCATGTAGCCGCCGCGCGGATGGCCGGCGACCACCGGCGCCGCGGTGATCGGCTGCGCGGCGCCAGCCGCGAACAGCGGCACGTTGTCGAGGCTCGAGGCAGTGGCTGCGGAGCCCAGGGTCGCTTTCCACTTGCTGCTGTCGCGGTCGCCCAGGTCGAAGCGCCACATGTTGCCCAGCAGGTCGCCCGCATAGGCGAGGTCGACCTTGCCGTCGCCGTCACGGTCGATCACCCGCGGAGCCGACAGTCCGTTGCCGGTGCCCGCGCCCTGCGTGACGGGCGCCGGGATCTTGAGGATCGATTGGTCGCCGTCGAGATACTGGATCCACAGCATCGCCTTCTCGCTCGTGCTGTTGTAGCCGTTGCCCAGGATCACGGCCTTGCGGCCGTTGTTCAGCGGGGCCAGCTGCAGTGCGCGCCTCGAGAAGGAGTCGAGCGCGGGTTGCTGGAACTGATGGCCCAGGTCGTCGTCGGAAAGCGCGGTCGTGTCGATCAACGCCGTGTGGGCTGCCCTGGACTCGTCGATGTCTTGCGGCTTGGTGACGTCGAGCACGAAGTAGCCCTTGCCGCCCGCTCCCAGCGTGCCCACGAGGAAAGACTTCCACGCAGCCGCCTTCTGGGCGTCGGTGATCGAGGCTGTGGCCGTCGCTCCCATGTAGATGTCTGCCACGAAAGGGCTGCCGTCGACGTAGTACCTGTGGGCGTCGCTGCCTTCGCTGAGCCGCTTGAGCCCGGGCGCGGCCGCCGTGACGTAGAGGCCTTCGGGCACGTAGGCAAACGCTTCCTGTCCAGTGCCCGCGTCGAAGGCGTGCAGCATGCCGTCATTGGCGCCCACGTAGACCATCGGCGTGCGGGCGATCGAGGCAAATTTGGCATAGGCATCGCTGGTGAAGCCGCTGTTGGGCTTTCCCGCGTACCAGACGCCGGAGCCCACGATGTCGCCAAGCACATGCCCGCGTTTGCGCAGTTGCAGGCCAGCGCCCTCGTTGCTGCGGTCTCCGCGCAGGAAGTCGAGCACGGCCCGCCCGAGCGCGGTGTCTTTGTCATCGGTGCTGGTGGTTCCCTTGAGCGCGGCTTTTTGCGCATCGCTCAGGTTGGCCCAGCGGAACGGAATTCCGGTGCCCCTTGTCGCAGGGCTGGTCGCCGTTGCAGCAGCGGTGCCCGAGAAGCTGAGCACCTTGCGGTTGCTGCCGTGCGCGCCCGCCGCCGCCATGCGGGTGTCGAGCAGGTCGCGTGCGGACCATTGGGCCACGCTCGCCAGCCGGCCGTCGGCGCCGAACCTGGTAGCGGTGAGCGTGCCCGACCAGTTGGCCATGTCGTAGCCCGCCCTGTAGACCGCCGTGCCGGTCGAAACCCTGGAGGCGCTGGCCGAAATAGAAACAGCCGTGATCGGGCGATCCACCGAGCCGGGGTAGCTTACGCTGCAGCTTAGCCTCGGCGCCGGTGCCAGCGGGTACTGCGCTGCGTAGCCGACGCCCTGCGCCAGCATCAGGCCGGACACTGCGGCAGCCCTCAAGAAACATTTGATCTTCATGCTTCGCCCTGCCACGCTGTTCAATTCATCCTGGCGGCGACCGGATCAGGATCGAAGGCCATCTGCAATTCGACCTGCGTGCCGCCCGCAGTGCTCGCGCTGCGAGTGCCCGTGGCGACCGCAGTGATCCGATACAAGGGATATTTGCCGTTCTTGCGGTCGATGACCTCGATCCAGTACTTCGCATTGCGCAGCGCCGGATTGCCGGCGTGGGGTGCCCCGGTGAATTGCCCATATGACGCGTGCTCGCTCGCATACGGATTGCGGCTCCAGAACCGGTAGGCCTCGCTCCCGGACGCCGCCGCGACCGAATCGGGCGCGGCGAAGTAGCAGATACCTTGCTCGCAGCTGTTGGCGCCGTCGTTCATGTAGACGGTCACCCAACCGGTGTCGCGGTCGGGAAAGACGCGGCCGTCTTCGGCCCTGCGGCAGGGCGACTTCGGGAGTCCGGCGCAGGCAACGTAGGTCTCGGTCGAGTCGGCATAGGCCAGCTGCCGGATGTCTCGCTCGGCGTCGAGCAGCGCCGCCTCGGCAGCCTCGAAGGCCCGCTGATGCTCGCGCTGGTTGCCCGCCACCGACTCGAGCAACAGGGCGGTCCGCGCACCGGCCAGCGCCAGCAGGGCCGAGAGCAGCAGCATGGTCAGCACGATGAAGAGCGAAAACCCGTGCTGCGCCGCAGGCGTGCGGCGGTCGACGAGGTGCCTCATGGCGCCTCCAGGTTGTTGCGCAGTGCGAAGACAGCCGTGTAGACGCGTCGCAGCTTGCCGTCACGGGTGGTTTTCGCCGCGCCGTCGCAGTCGGTGTAGTCACCGCCCGGATTGCTACTCGAGTTGCCCGCAAGTTGCAGGCAGACCCGTACCGTGCGGACCCGGTTGAAATTCTCGACGCCGGCTGCCGTCACGTAGCGCACCACTGCTTCGTTTCCCGCGCCGGCGCTCACGCCGTACATCACATCGAAGCGCTCCACGCCGTCGATGAGCGGCTGCGGTGCGGCATTGCCGCTGCCCCGACATCTCAGCGTCCCATTCTCGACCGCGAACTCGCTGGTGATCAACCGCACGTTTTCCGGGTCGGCGGGATGGGCCGCGTCGTAGGTGACGCCCGCCGCGCTCTTGGCGCGCTGACCCAGGCAGTCCTTGAAGTAGTCGGGGCTCGGCGCGTAGCCGACCTTCAGCGTGTCGTTCCCCGAACCGCTCTTCGACTCCTCTCCCTTGATGGCGAAGAACGCCGGTTCGTTCTTGAGAAGGGTGTCCTTGTCCGGGTTGACGTTGAAGTAATACAGCGGCTGCGTGGCGTCGAAAGGCGTGTAGCCGGCCTGCCGTATCTGCTGGCCCAACATCCTGAACGCCAACGCAGACGACTGGTTGAGCACATGCACGTCGTCACCCGCCATGGCTGCGGTGCGGGTGCCGAGCATGCTCGCAACGGCGGCCAGCACCACCACCGAGCCGATGACCAGTGCGACGAGAAACTCGACCAGCGTGAAACCGGCATGCCGCGCGCAAGGGAAGAACGCCTTGCCGTTCATGGCTGCGGCGCCGCTACGACGAGTTCGATACAGGCCTTGCGCTCCGGACAGTTCCACTCCGGGTCCGGCGCGATCGGGTTGGCGACGGCAGGCTCGTCCCAGGCAATATGCACGAACAGCAAACCGCCGGCCGTCGCCTTGCTCTGTATGTCGGCCAGTCCACCCGGTAGCGCGTCCGCCGCCGCGCGCTTCCAGCGCCACAGATCGTCGACCGCGAGCTGGGTGGCGCTGCAATGGGCGCCGGCCCCGACGCATGAAGGCTCCGGGCCCGTTGGGTCCGCTGGCGACCAGTCGGTCACGTAGGGGCTGTCCGCTACAGCGCCTGGAAAGCGGTTGGCACGTATCCGGTCGGCGATGTCGCCTGCCAATCGCACCACGATGCTCCGGTTGCTGGCGCCCGCGCTTTCGGAAAGCACGCGCAACTGGAAGCCGGCCAGCACGAGCAGGCCGAACGAAAGCACGACAACGGCCACCATGACCTCGATCATCGAAAAGCCCGCCTGCCTCAAGCCCTGCCCATGCGGCTTGCGAGTCGGAGCGCTCAGCACTTGTCGCGCCCCTTGGCCACTCGAAGGCGTCCGGCACGCGAAACG
The DNA here is from genome assembly GCF_058809745.1 of Variovorax sp. MPBD4-3. NCBI lineage: Bacteria > Pseudomonadati > Pseudomonadota > Betaproteobacteria > Burkholderiales > Comamonadaceae > Variovorax > Variovorax sp. MPBD4-3. Next base: position 7,958 of record NZ_JBXASW010000081.1, on the reverse strand, counting down.
CACAACATCACGGCGCGGGACGATCCGGCCTTTCCTGTCGGGTAGAGGCGGAAGCTGTCACCGCCGTCGGAGTCGCCCATGGCGTCGAACGACATGACGCCGGGCGCGGTTTTCCTCACCTCGACCCGCGCATCGGGCTCCTGGCGCCTGAGGGTTTCCACGGCGTCGCCGCTTCCGACCAGGGTGTCCCAGCCACAACTCCAGCCTTTGTCGACGCACCCTGGACGCGCCCGGATAGTCACGGTCTTTCCGCGCCGGGCCGCCTCGAAGCGCGCGTGGCCCACGCTCGCCGTCAGGGCCGAGGCCATGCCCTCGACGCGATACTTTTCAACCAGGCTGACGAAACTTGGCAGCGCCACTGCCAGCAAGATGATCACCAAAGCAATTGCAACCATCATTTCGACGAGGGTGAAGCCCCGTCGCCTACCGCTATGGCGCGCATGCGCCCGCGAGGACGCGCAAAATCCGTTGTTCATGTTGTACGTTCCGCCGCGTCGCATTCCAGTGCTCCGGCGGATAGCTCCCTGACTCTTCGATATTCGGAAAATTCTATTTTTCAATTCCTGCCGACGCGCCAATTCGATGACGGACGGTCAAGAAAAATGGACAAATGGCTTCCCGTTTTCAATTGCCTTGAAAATTCAATACTCAGGCAATTCAAGTTAAAAGAAATGACAAATCAAACCGCGAATTTCATGATTCAGGCGCTGAATCTCGCGCGCCAGGCCGGCCCCGAGACCGATCCCAATCCCCGCGTCGGCTGCGTGCTGGTCGCCGCGAACGGCGACGTGATCGGCCAGGGCCACACCCAGCAGGTCGGCGGCCCGCATGCCGAAGTCATGGCGTTGCGCGATGCTGCGGCGCGGGGCAATTCGGTCGTTGGCGCGACTGCCTGGGTCACGCTGGAGCCCTGCGCCCACCATGGCCGCACCGGCCCTTGCTGCGACGCGCTGATCGCGGCGGGCGTAAGCCGCGTCGTCGCGTCCCTCACCGACCCCAACCCGCTGGTCGCCGGACAGGGCTTCGAGCGGCTGCGCGCCGCGGGCGTCGAGGTCGAAATCGGGCCGGGGGCGCAGGAGGCCAGGGAACTCAACATCGGCTTCCTGAGCCGCATGGTCCGCAAGACCCCGTGGGTAAGGATGAAAGTCGCCGCGTCGCTCGACGGCAAGACCGGTCTCGAGAACGGCGTGAGCCAGTGGATCACCTCGGAAGCCGCCCGCGCCGACGGCCACGCCTGGCGGGCCCGCGCCAGCGCGGTGCTGACCGGCGTCGGAACCGTGCTCGAGGACAACCCGCGCCTGGACGTGCGCCTGGTCCGGACCCCGCGCCAGCCGCATCTGGTCGTGGTGGACAGCCGGCTGCAGACGCCGCCCGACGCAAACATATTCATCGAAGGCCGCACCGTCTGGATCTACGCGGCCAGCCGCGACGACGAGAAAGCCAGGGCGCTGGAGGCAAGGGGCGCCACCGTCACCTGCCTGCCCGATGCCAATGGCAAGGTCGACCTGGGCGCCATGCTGAAAGACCTGGCGGCGCGCGGCGTGAACGAACTGCACGTCGAATCGGGCCACAAGCTCAACGGCTCGCTGCTGCGCGAAGGCTGTGTCGACGAATTGCTGGTCTACCTGGCGCCCAAGCTGATCGGCAGCGGCCTGGACATCGCGAGCCACCTGCATTCGGACGGTCCGCTGACCTCGCTGGCGGGCGCCCTGCCCCTCGAATTCAAGTCCGTCGACATGCTCGGGCCCGATCTGCGCGTCGTGGCCCGGATCGCCGGAAGGGACGCCTTCTAGCCTCCGGCGCACGAGCGGCCGCCGCCGGGCCGCCCCAAGGCGGACCGCGCCTCCCCCTCGGGGGGGCGAATTACATGGCGCAAAGCGCCATGAAGAGCCGGGGGGCTCACGATGTCTGCGAAAATGCCGGGATGTTCACCGGAATCATCACCGGCGTGGGGCGCATCGCCGCCATCCACGACCTCGGCACCTCCTCCTCCTACGGCAAAAGACTCAGCATCGAGGCGCCCGACGGCTACCTCGACGACGTCGGGCTGGGCGACAGCATCGCGCTCAACGGCGCCTGCATGACCGTCACCACCCTCGTCCCCGAAAAACGGCAGTTCACCATCGACATTTCGGCCGAGTCGCTCGACAAGACGGCCGGCCTGACCGACGAAGGCAGCCGCATCAATCTTGAGAAGGCCCTGCGCGCCAGCGACCGCCTCGGCGGCCACATCGTGTCGGGCCACGTGGACGGCATCGGCAGCGTGAGCTTCTTCGAGCCGTTCGGCGAAAGCTGGGAGCTGCGCGTGGTCGCGCCGCAGGCGCTGGCCCGCTTCCTGGCCTACAAGGGCTCGATCACCATCAACGGCGTGAGCCTCACCGTCAACAAGGTGGCCGACATCGAAGGCGGCGCCGAGGTCAGCATCAACCTGATCCCGCACACCGTCGACAACACCTCCCTCGGCGGCCTGAAGGCCGGCTCGAAGGTCAACCTAGAAATCGATACCGTGGCGCGCTACGTGGAGCGCATGCTCCAGGCCGGCGTGCTGGTGCCCCCGTCTTCCACGTATTCCAAGGACACAGCCGAATGAACGCCTCCGTCACGCCGATCGGCGCCCCCCGCGCCGCGCGCGCCCCAGCCCCGATCTCGCCGGTAGAGGACATCGTGGCCGACCTCGCCGCCGGCCGCATGGTGATCCTGGTGGACGAGGAAGACCGCGAGAACGAAGGCGACATCGTCATCGCCGCCGACCACATCACGCCCGAAGCCATCAACTTCATGGCCCGCCATGCGCGCGGCCTGATCTGCCTGACGCTCTCGCGCGAGATGTGCGAACGGCTGCAGCTGCCGCCGATGGTCCAGCGCAACGGCGCCAAGCATTCGACCGCGTTCACCGTGTCCATCGAGGCCGCCGAAGGCGTGACCACCGGCATCTCGGCCGCCGACCGCGCGCGCACCGTGCAGGCCGCCGTGGCGCCCAACGCCGTGGCCGCCGACCTGGTGCAGCCCGGCCACATCTTCCCGCTGCAGGCGGTGGACGGCGGCGTGCTCATGCGCGCCGGCCACACCGAAGCCGGCTGCGACCTGGCCGCCATGGCCGGCTGCTCGCCCGCCTCGGTGATCTGCGAGGTGATGAACGAGGACGGCACCATGGCCCGCCTGCCCGACCTGCAGATCTTCGCGGCCGAGCACAACATGAAGATCGGCACCATCGCCGCGCTGATCGAGCATCGCAGCCGCGTCGAATCGCTGGTCGAGAAGGTAGGCTGCCGCGAGATCCAGACCAACTGGGGCGCCTTCACCGCCCACGCCTTCATCGACAAGCCCAGCCGCGGCGTGCATCTGGCGCTGGTGCGCGGCAAGTGGGCTCCCGAAGACACGGTGTCGGTGCGCGTGCACGAGCCGCTGTCGGTGCTCGACGCGCTCGAAATCAACCGCTCGCTGCACTCGTGGAGCCTCGACGCCAGCCTCTCGCACATCGCGAACGAGGGCAAGGGCGTGGCCGTGCTGCTGAACTGCGGCGAAACCGCCGGCGAGCTGCTGGCCCAGTTCGACGGCACCGCGCGCCCCGCGCAAGCCCCCGAGCGCGGCCGCATGGACCTGCGCAGCTACGGCATCGGCGCGCAGATCCTGCGCGAATGCGGCGTGCACAAGATGAACCTGCTGGGCACGCCGCGTCGCATGCCGAGCATGGCGGCGGGCTACGGCCTCGAGATTGCCGGCTACCTCACGAAAGACTGACCAGACCATGCAAGGCGCAAATAAAGGCGAGAACACGCCACTCAACGGAAAAGGCCTGCGCATCGGCATCGTGCAGGCGCGCTTCAACGCCGACATCACCGACGCGCTGGCCTCGGCCTGCCTTTCGGAACTCGAGGCGCTGGGCGTGGCCGCCAACGACATCCACCACCTGCAGGTGCCCGGCGCGCTCGAAGTGCCGGTGGCGCTGCAGGCGCTCGCCGAGCGCGGCGGCTACCACGCGCTGGTGGCGCTGGGCTGCATCATCCGCGGCGAGACCTACCACTTCGAACTGGTGGCCAACGAATCGGGCGCCAGCGTGAGCCGCGTCGCGCTCGACTACCGACTTCCCATCGCCAACGCGATCCTCACCACCGAAAACCTCGAGCAAGCCGTTGCCCGGCAGACCGACAAGGGCCGCGACGCGGCCCGCGTGGCGGTCGAGATGGCGCAACTGCTGGCCACCCTTTCATGACCGAAGACACCTCCAAGCCCCTCAAGCCCGCGAAGCCCGCCGATGGCGCCAAGCCGCGCCAGTCGCGCGTCGGCCTCACGAGCACCGGCGCGCGCAAGGCTTCGGCCAAGTCGAACCGCAGCCGCGCACGCGAGTTCGCGCTGCAGGCGCTCTACCAGCACCTGGTGGGCCGCAACGACCCGACCGACATCGACCACTTCACGCGCGACCTCGCCGGCTTCCACAAGGCCGACGCCCTGCACTACGACGCGCTGCTGCACGGCTCGATCGAAGGCGCCGAGCAACTCGACGCGCTGATCCGCCCGCTGCTGGACCGCAAGTTCGAGGAAATCTCGCCCATCGAACACGCGGTGATGTGGATCGGCGTGTACGAGTTCCAGAACTGCCTCGACGTGCCGTGGCGCGTGGTGCTCAACGAGTGCATCGAGCTGGCCAAGGAATTCGGCGGCACCGACGGGCACAAGTACGTGAACGCGGTGTTGAATGGCCTGGCACCGCAGTTGCGCCCACTTGAGGTGGAAGCCGATCGCGCTTCAGGGAAAGCCAAGGCATGAGGAGTGCCGCCCGGCCGCCCGAAGGCACTCGCCCCCTCGCTTGCGAGGGGGTAGGCGAAGGCGTGCAACGCCGCAGCCTGGGGGTGCGATGAGAATTTCTACGCGCGCGCAGCGCATCGAGCCCTTCTATGTGATGGAAGTGGCCAAGGCCGCCGGCGCGTTGGCGCGCGAAGTCGCCCACACCGACCGGCCGATGATCTTCCTGAACATCGGCGAACCCGATTTCACCGCCCCGCCGCTGGTGCAGGAAGCCGCCGCCCGCGCGGTGCGCGCCGGCGCCACGCAGTACACGCAGGCCACCGGGCTGGACCATCTGTGCGAACGCATCAGCGCCTGGTATCGCCAGCGCTTCAACGTCGACGTGCCGGCCAGGCGCATCGTCGTCACCGCCGGCGCGTCGGCAGCGCTGCAGCTGGCCTGCCTGGCGCTGATCGAGTCGGGCGACGAAATCCTGATGCCCGACCCGAGCTACCCGTGCAACCGCCACTTCGTGAGCGCCGCGGACGGCAAGGCCGTGCTGGTGCCGACCACGGCCGAGGAGCGCTTCCAGCTCACCGCCGCCAAGGTCGAGGCCGCCTGGACCGACAAGACGCGCGGCGTGCTGCTGGCCTCGCCGTCCAACCCGACCGGCACCTCGATTTCGCCCGACGAACTGCGCCGCATCCACGAAGTGGTGTCGACGCGCGGCGGCATCACGCTGATCGACGAGATCTACCTCGGCCTGTCTTATGACGACGCCTTCGGCCAGACGGCGCTGGCCATCGACGACAACGTCATCAGCATCAACAGCTTCAGCAAGTACTTCAACATGACCGGCTGGCGCCTGGGCTGGCTGGTGGTGCCCGAAGTGCTGGTGCCGGTGGTCGAGCGCTTGGCGCAGAACCTCTTCATCTGCGCGAGCACGGTGTCGCAGTACGCCGCGCTCGCCTGCTTCGAGGACGCGAGCATCGCCGAGTACGAACGCCGCCGCGCCGAATTCAAGGCCCGCCGCGACTGGTTCATTCCGCAACTGAACGCCCTGGGCCTGAACGTGCCCGTGATGCCCGACGGCGCCTTCTACGCCTGGGCCGACTGCACCGGCTTCGCCGAGAAGCTGGGCATTTCGGGCAGCTGGGACTTCGCCTTCGAAACCATGAAGCGCGCGCACGTGGCCGTGACGCCGGGCCGCGACTTCGGCACGGCCGAGACCGGCAAGTTCATCCGCTTTTCCACCGCCAGCTCGATGGCGCACCTGCAGGAATCCATCGAGCGCCTGCGGCTCATGGCCGAGACCGCGGCCTCATGAGCTACGCGTTCGCGATCCGCGTCTACTGGGAGGACACCGACGCCGGCGGCATCGTCTTCTATGCCAACTACCTGAAGTTCATGGAGCGCGGCCGCACCGAGTGGCTGCGCTCGCTGGGCGTCGAGCAGCGCAAGCTGCGCGAGGAAACCGGCGGCCAGTTCGTGGTGAGCGAAACGCAGCTCAAATATCATCGCCCGTCCCGGCTCGACGACGAACTCCTGGTTACAGCCGATCTTCAACAACTCGGCACTGCGTCGTTGATAATCGGTCAGCGCGTGCTATCAAAAACAGAGCAAGAGCGTACAGGTGCCGCGGCACCCGTCTTGCTGTGCGAAGGCACGATCCGCATCGGCTGGGTGGACGCAGCCACCTTGCGTCCAGCGCGCATACCGAAACAAGTCACGGGAACCCTCGAGCGCTACAGCGGCTCCATGACTCAACCTATCAAGCCATGAACCAAGATCTTTCAATCATCAATCTCCTGCTCCATGCGAGCTTCGTGGTTCAACTGGTCGTGCTGCTGCTGGTGATCGTCTCGATCGCCAGCTGGGCCGCGATCATCCGCAAGTACTTTGCGCTGCGCCGCATGCGTGCGCTCAACGACGACTTCGAGCGCGAGTTCTGGTCGGGCACCAGCCTCAACGAGCTTTTCGCCTCCGCCGCGCAGAACGCCAAGTTCGCCGGCCCCATGGAGCGCATCTTCGCCTCGGGCATGCGCGAGTACCAGAAGCTGCGCGAGCGCCACGTGAGCGACCCCGCCACCCTGCTCGACGGCGCCCGCCGCGCAATGCGCGCGAGCTTCCAGCGCGAACTGGACGCGGCCGAGCAGAACCTCTCGTTCCTGGCCACCGTGGGTTCGGTCTCTCCCTACGTCGGCCTGTTCGGCACGGTCTGGGGGATCATGCATGCGTTCACCGGCCTGGCCGCCCTCACCCAAGTGACGCTGGCCACTGTGGCCCCCGGCATCGCCGAAGCGCTGGTGGCCACCGCCATCGGCCTGTTCGCCGCCATCCCGGCCGTGGTGGGCTACAACCGCTTCGCCCGCGAGATCGACAAGATCGCCATCGCCCTCGAAACCTACATCGAGGAGTTCTCCAACATCCTGCAGCGCAACCTGTCGGCCAACCCGGCCGCCGGCGGCGCTGCATCGTCGGTGGCTCCGGCCAACCGCTGAGCGGAGGCGCGACGCATGCCCGCCGTTTCATCCCGGGGCCGAGGACGCCGCACGATCAACGAGATCAACATGGTCCCGTTCATCGACGTGATGCTGGTGCTGCTGATCATCTTCATGGTCACCGCGCCGCTCATCACGCCGAGCGTGATCAACCTGCCCACGGTCGACCGCGCCAACAAGCAGCCCGACAAGCCCATCGAGATCGTCATCAAAAGCGACGACGAAGTTCAGATCAAGAAGGACCCGTCCACCGGGACCGGCGGCACGTCGATCCCCATGACGCAGATCGGCACCGCGGCCAAGCAGGCCCAGGGCGGCGACAACGACCGCCCGGTGGTCATCAGCGCCGACAAGTCGGTGAAATACGAGACCGTGGTGAAAGCCATGAACCAGCTCAAGCGCAGCGGCGTCGAGCGCGTGGGCCTGTCGGTCACCACCACGGGCGGCAAATAAGGCATGTCGCTCGCACTGGATCGCCCCGAGTTCGCGCCGCCGCCGCAGCGCGGCACGCCGCGCGCCGTCGTGCTGGCCCTCATCGCGCACGGCCTGCTGATTGCCGCGCTCACCTGGGGCGTGCGCTGGAAGAGCGAGGCCGACGAAGGCGCCGTCGACGCGGAGCTGTGGTCGTCCACGGTGCAGCAGGCGGCGCCCCGCCTGCAGGCACCGCAGGCGCCGGCCCCCGTTCCCGCGCCGCCGCCGCCCGCACCGGCGCCGCCTCCCCCCCCCCCCCGG
>NZ_JBXASW010000080.1:0-24731 GCF_058809745.1 Variovorax sp. MPBD4-3 | reverse complement strand
GGGTGCCTTGCGCAGCGAAATAAAGGAGGAGGGGCGCAGCCCCGGGGGACATTCGCGGAGCAAGGTACCCCGTCGGCGTGAGCGTCGCCCCGAATCGACACAACCCACCGAGTCGTCAGGCCGACTGCATGATGGACGCCAGCGCGTCGGCAATGGATTGGCTGTCTTCCGGCCGCACCAGCTTCGCGACTTCCTTTCCGTCGCGCATGAACACCAGCGTGGGCCACAGCCGCACGTTGAACGAACGGCCCAGCGGCCGGCCGCTGCCGTCTTCGACCTTGATGCGGCGCACGTCCGGATACTTGGCGAAGGCCTCCGCGATGTTCGGCTGCGCGGCCTTGCAGATGCCGCACCAGTTGGTGCCGAACTCGACCACGGCGGGGCCGGTGAGCGCATCGATCTCGGCGCGGTCGGGTTGCTCGGTCTTGTATTCGGAAGTCATGTGGAAATGTTCCTGTGCTGAACTGAAGGGCTGTCGATGCCCTTCATTGCACCAGAAACTCAGGCCGCCTGCAGGTCGTAGCCTGAAAGCAGCGCGGGCAATTCGGCCATGTCGCTGAACACGCGCACCACGCCCACGCTCAGCAGCGGCCCCGGCCCGCTGTGGCCCGATTCGCCGGTGCTGTAGCCAAACACGGTCGCGCCCGCGGCCACGCCGGCCATCGCACCGGTGACGGTGTCCTCGACGATCGCGCAGCGGCGCGGATCGACGCCCAGCGCCTCGGCTGCCGCCAGGTACACGTCGGGATGCGGCTTGGAGCGCGGCATTTCATGGCCACTGAAGATGCGGCCCTGGAAGCAGTCCAGCAGGCCGACCTTGGCCAGCTGCAGCTCGACCTTGTGGCGGTCGGCGCCCGAGGCGCAGGCGATGCGGCCCTTGAGCCGCGCATGGATCTCGCGGATGGCGGCCGGCGCGTTCGGAATGGCGACGAGGTCGCGCTCCAGCGCTTCGTTGCGCCGCGCACGGAAGCTGCGCAGCCACTCGTCGGTGATCTTCACGCCGGTCTTCGATTCGATGAGCGCGGCCTCGTCCTTCACCGCCTTGCCGGTGAAGGTGTTCATCGATTCCTCGGTGCTGAGGTGCCAGCCGAGCTCGCCGAGCATCTCGGCGAGCACGCGGTTGGTGATGGGTTCGGAATCGACGAGGACGCCGTCGCAGTCGAACAGGACCGCGGAAAAGGGAAAAGGGGTCATGCCTCCATGGTAGCAACGACCCCGCTGCAAGCTCAGGACACGGCCTTGATCGGGATGTAGATCTCGCCGCCGCCCGCCATGAATTCCTTCGACTTCTCTTCCATGCCCTCGGTCATGGCCTCGGCTTCGGCCACGCCCTTCTTCGCGGCGTACTCGCGCACTTCCTGCGTGATCTTCATCGAGCAGAACTTGGGGCCGCACATGGAGCAGAAGTGCGCCACCTTGCTCGAGTCCTTGGGCAGGGTCTCGTCGTGGAATTCGCGCGCGGTGTCGGGGTCCAGGCCCAGGTTGAACTGGTCCTGCCAGCGGAACTCGAAGCGCGCCTTGCTCAGCGCGTCGTCGCGCGAGCGCGCGCCCGGGTGGCCCTTGGCCACGTCGGCCGCATGCGCGGCGATCTTGTAGGCAATGATCCCCTGCTTCACGTCGTCGCGGTCGGGCAGGCCCAGGTGCTCCTTGGGCGTCACGTAGCAGAGCATCGCGGTGCCGGCCCAGCCGATCATGGCCGCGCCGATGGCGCTGGCAATGTGGTCGTATCCCGGCGCGATGTCGATGGTCAGCGGCCCCAGCGTGTAGAACGGCGCCTCGTGGCAATGCTTGAGCTGCTCGTCCATGTTCGACTGGATCATGTGCATCGGCACGTGGCCCGGGCCTTCGATCATGGTCTGCACGTCGTGCTTCCAGGCGATCTGCGTGAGCTCGCCCAGCGTGCGCAGCTCGGCGAACTGCGCCTCGTCGTTGGCGTCGGCGCCCGAGCCGGGGCGCAGGCCGTCGCCGAGCGAGAAGCTCACGTCGTAGGCCTTCATGATGTCGCAGATGTCCTCGAAGTGCGTGTAGAGGAAGCTCTCCTTGTGATGCGCGATGCACCACTTGGCCATGATCGAGCCGCCGCGCGACACGATGCCCGTCATGCGGTCGGCCGTGAGGTGGATGAACGGCAGGCGCAGCCCGGCGTGGATGGTGAAGTAGTCGACGCCCTGCTCCGCCTGCTCGATCAGCGTGTCGCGGTAGATCTCCCACGTGAGGTCTTCGGCCACGCCGCCCACCTTCTCCAGCGCCTGGTAGATGGGCACGGTGCCGATGGGCACCGGCGAGTTGCGCACGATCCAGTCGCGCGTGGTGTGGATGTTCTTGCCGGTCGACAGGTCCATCACGTTGTCGGCGCCCCAGCGGATGGCCCACACCAGCTTTTCGACCTCTTCCTCGATGCTCGAGGTGACGGCCGAGTTGCCGATGTTGGCGTTGATCTTCACCTTGAAGTTGCGGCCGATGGCCATCGGCTCGACTTCGGGGTGGTTGATGTTGGCCGGAATGATGGCGCGGCCGCGCGCCACCTCGTCGCGCACGAATTCGGGCGTGATGATGCGCGGAATGATCGCGCCCATGGGGTTGCCCGCCACGCGCTTCGCACGCTCCTCGTTGGCGAGGTACTCGGCCATCCACTCGCGCTTTCCGTTCTCGCGCAGGGCCACGTACTCCATCTCGGGTGTGACGATGCCGCGGCGCGCGTAGTGCATCTGCGTGACGTTGGCGCCCGACTTCGCGCGGCGCGGCTGGCGCTGCAGCGCCGAGGCGCCGGCGCGCAGCTCGGCCAGGCGCTGGGCGTCGCGGTCTTCGTTCTTGGCGCCGTCGTCCAGCGCATGGTGCGAGCGGCCCTCGTAACTTTCCGTGTCATTGCGCTCGATGACCCACGCGCCGCGCACGTCGGGCAGGCCGCGGCGCACGTCGATCTGGACCTTGGGGTCGGTGTAGGGGCCGGAGGTGTCGTAGAGCGAGACGGTCTCGCCGTTGGTCAGCAGCACGTCGCGCACCGGCACCTGCAGGTCGGGCCGGCTGCCCGGAATCACGCACTTGTGCGACGCGGGAAACGGCTCGCGCGTGAGCGAAAGCAGCGAGGTGAACTTGTCGGGGGCATTCATCGGAGGCACTCCTTGTTGAGGAAAAGGGTGCTCCGCAATCGCTCGGTGGACTTCGGGAAGCCCGTCACGGAAGGGGGAGTGACGGACCGGAGTCAGGGAGTGCAGCTCTTCTTACGCCGGTATGACCCGGATCAAGTTCGCGGGTCGGCAGCTTTGCCATCTCAGCACGCCACATGCGTGCACCCCGGAGCGGGGCCGATTGTGCGAGCCGCCGGGCGGCGCGTCAAGCCAGGGGCTGCTGCAGGTCGCCGTCGAGATAGAACCAGCGCGCGCCCTCGCGCACGAAGCGGCTGCGCTCGTGCAGCCGGGTCGCGGCGCCGGTGGCCGCGCTGCGCTGGCGGGCGACGAACTCGACCTCGGCGTGGTCGGCGTCGAGCACGGAGCGCGAACGGATGTCCAGCCCCAGCCACTTGACTCCGGGCTCGAACTCGATGGAGGCCGGGCGCCTGGCGGCGTCCCAGGTGGCGAGCAAGTACTCGCCGCGCTCCAGCACGAAGGCCGAGTAGCGAGAACGCATCAGCGATTCGGCGTCCGGCGCCGGCGTGTTCTCGAAATCGTCGAGATAGCGGCCACAGCACAGGGCGTAGCCGATGGGCTTGTCGCGGCGGTCGGTACGGCCGCAGGGACAAGGTCCGGTGGTGGGATCGATGGCACTCATGAAGACCGCTATTGGAACACCTCGCGGGCCGGGTGCCGAGAGGGCAAGCCCCGGGGTGCCGCGCCGAGGGCATTCACCCTTGGCGCGGCGCTTGCTAAGCGCTAGCTTCACAGCGATTCCACCGGAAGAACCGCGATGTACCTCACAGGCACTGAACAGCAGGCGTTGCGCGGCGTTTTCACGCTGCTGGCGCAGGACGCCGCCGGCAACGAGCGGGATATTCGCGAAAGCCTGGGCCGGGCGCTGCTCGACCTGCTGCGCGCGGACCAGTTCGCCTCGTTCGTGTGGGATGCGGGCAGCCGCAGCTTCGGCGCGCGCGTGGCGATCAACATGGAGCCCGCCAACCTCGACAGCTACGCGCAATGGCACCAGCACAACGACCCGATCACCTTCGTGCTGCAGTCGCGCCGCCGCGCCACGCGCGTGACCGAGGTGATGCCGCAGCGCGCCCTGATGCGCACCCCGTTCTTCAACGACTTTCTGTCGCGCGACGGCCTGCACTGGGGCATGAACCTGCATGCCTTCGAGGGCGAGCGCGCGCTGGGCGACCTGCGCATCTGGCGGCGCAAGGGACGCGGCGATTTCGGCGACCACGAGAAGGCGCTGCTGGACCTGATCGAGCCGGCGTTCGCCGGGGCGCTCCTGCGGGCGCAGCGGGCAGCCGCTTCAGCCGCCCCGAGCGACACACGCGAAGCCGCATGGGCCTTGCTGAGCGTGCGTGAACAGGAGGTGGCCCGCTGCGTGCGCGAAGGGCTCACCGACAAGGAGATCGCGCGGCGCATGGCGGTGGGCGTGCCCACCGTGCGCACCTACCTGCGGCGCATCTTCGACAAGCTGGGCATCGAGCGCCGCGCGGCGCTCGCGGGCTGGAGCGTGCCGCCGGCCGGGCGCTGACCACGCACGCCGGCTTGCCTGCCTATTTGGGCGCGTTCAGCCGGCCGAGCACCTGTTCCACGGCGAGCCCCACGGACAGCAGCTTGCGGTCGCTGCCGGCCGGCCCGTCGAGTTCCAGCCCCACGGGCAGGCCCGTCGTCGCGCCGAGGCCCGACGGCAACTGCACGCCCGGAATGCCGGCGTTGCTGCCCGGGTCGGTGTTCTGGATCAGCGCGCCGAAGTTAACCGGGCTGCTGGCTTCGGGCGCCGCGGCCAGCGCCACGCGCGGCACGGTCGGGAACACCAGCGCGTCGAGCCTGTTGCTGGCGAAGGTGTCGCGGTAGAGCTTTTGCAGCGCGGGGCGTGCCACGCGCATCGCGTTGTCGTACACCGGCTTCGCATCGACCGTGCCGGCGGGCGCGGGCAGCTTGCGCGGGATCACGAAGGCGTCGAAGGTGCCCTTGACGTCGGGGCTGGCGATGCCGGCCGCGAGCTGCGCGATGTCGATGCCGGTGCGGTACTTCGCGAGGTAGGCCGCCATGTCGTCGTTCGCCTCGTAGAGCGCGAGCGGAAAGCCGATCGCGCCGTTGAGCTCCATCAGCTTCGGCATTTCCACATCCACCAGCGTGACGCCGGCCGCGCGCAGCTTGGCCAGCGCGGCGTCGGTGGCGGCGCGCGTGTCGGCGTCGAGGTTGGCGTAGAAGGCCTGCACCACGCCGAGCCGCACGCGCTTCAGGTCGACGGGCCTGAGCGGCTTGCCGCCGGCGATCACGCCGTCGAGCAGCGCCACGTCGGCCATCGACTGCGCCATCGGCCCGGCCGTGTCGCGCGTGTGCGAGATGGGCGCAATGCCCTGCTGCGGATAGCGGCCCATGCTCGGGCGCAGCGACGCGCAGCCGTTGAAGGCGCACGGAATGCGCACCGAGCCGCCGGTGTCGGTGCCGAGCGCGGCCGGCACCATGCGCGCGCCCAGCGCCGCGCCATTGCCCGACGACGAACCGCCCGCGATGCGGCTCGCGTCGTAGGCATTGCGCACGCCCACCTCGGGCCCGCTCTGGAACGCGGGGTTGTAGCCGGTGACGCCGAAGGCCAGCTCGTGCATGTTGGTCTTGCCGAGCACCACCGCGCCGGCGGCGCGCAGCCTGGCCACCACAGGTGCATCGGCGCCGGGCACGAAGCCCTTGAGCGCAGGCGTGCCGGCCGTCGCGGGCAGGCCCTGCACCTGGATGTTGTCCTTGATGGCCACGGGCAGCCCCGCGAGAGGCTTGCACGCACCGCCGCGCTTGCGCAGCGCATCGGCGGCGCGCGCCTGCTTCAGTGCGCCGGCTTCATCGAGCGTGATGAAGGCATTGAGATTCGCCCGGGCCTTGGCCTGGGCGATGTAGGCCGTGACCAGCTGCTCGCTGGTGACGGTACCGGCGCACAGCTGCTTCACGGCTTCGGTTGCGGTCAGCGTGGCGATGTCGGGCGCGGCGGCGGTCTGCGCCTGCGCCGGCAGGCTGGGAGCGCCAAGGCACAGCAGGGCCAGGGCGGTGGCGGGAACGGATTTTGAAATGGACATGGCGAAGGCCTCCGACAAGAGAGGCCGCCATGGTGCGCTCGAGGCGCGCGGCTGTCTGTCGTCGAAACCGATGACAGGCTGACGGATGGGTAACCGGCTAGCGGAACATCACCCACTCGGGCCGCATGTTGAAGCGCACCGGCAGGATGCTCACGCCGAGGCCGCTGGTTACGTACATGCGCCTGCCCTTGTGCGAGATCCAGCCGTAGGCCCATTCGCGCGGCGCCGCGCCGGGCACGATCAGTGCGCCATGGCCCGGCACGCTGACCTGTCCGCCGTGCGTATGCCCCGCGACCACGAGGCCTCTTGTGCGCGGCATGGTCGCGAGGCTGAAGGGGTCGTGCATCATGACCAGTGTCGCTGCCTCGGACGGCACGCCGGCCAGCGCGCGCATCGGGTCCGAATGGCCGGTCGAGTGATCGCCGATACCGACCACCCAGAGGTCGTGGCCGGGCACTTGCACCGAAGCGTTTTCCAGCACCCGGATGCCCTGCGCGGCCAGTGCCTTGGCGATGCGTTGGCCGTCATGCCACCAATCGTGGTTGCCGAGCACTGCATACACGCCGTGCGGCGCCTTCAGGCGGCCGAACACCACGGCCATGTCTTCGATGGGCAGCGACTCGTCGCCACCCGAGCCGGCCAGGAAGTCGCCGGGCAGCAGCACGATGTCGGGCTGCGCTGCATTGATGTCGTCCACGACGCGTGCGGCGCGCCCAAGGCCGTTGACGCGCCATGCCGAACGCGCGGTGAGGTGCCAGTCGCTCGCCACCGCCACCTTCAGTCCCGGCGGCGCCTGCCATGCAGATGAGCCCAGGGGTTCTACACGCACGGCCACCCAGCGCGGCTCGATGACGAAGCCCCATAGCGCGAGCCCCGCCAGCACGCATGCCGTGGCAATCCAGCCCCACCGCCGTCCGCTGCGCCGGTTCACGCCAGCGCGCGTTGAATCAAGAGCTTCTGGATGTCCGAGGTGCCTTCGTAGATCTGGCACACGCGCACGTCGCGGTAGATGCGCTCCAGCGGGAAGTCGTTCACGTAGCCGTAGCCGCCCAGCGTCTGGATGGCGGCGCTGCACACGCGCTCGGCCATCTCGCTGGCGAAGAGCTTTGCCATGGCCGCCTCCTTCAGGCAGGGCCGGCCGGCGTCGCGCAGCGCAGCGGCGTGCCAGATGAGCTGGCGCGCCGCTTCGAGCTGCGTCGCGCATTCGGCAAGGCGGAAGCCCACGGCCTGCTGGTCGAAGATCGAACCGCCGAAGGCCTGGCGTTCCTTGGCATAGGCCAGCGCAACGTCGAAGGCGCTGCGCGCCATGCCAACGCTCTGCGCTGCAATGCCGATGCGGCCGCCCTCGAGCGCGCCGAGGGCGATCTTGTAGCCCTCGCCTTCGGCGCCGATGAGGTTTTCCACCGGGATGCGGCAGCCGTCGAAGTTGATCTGCGCGGTGTCGCTGCTGTGTTGGCCCAGCTTGTCTTCCAGGCGCGCGACGTTGTAGCCGGGCGAGTCGGTCGGCACCAGGAACGCGCTCATGCCGCGCTTGCCCGCGCCCTTGTCGGTCACGGCAATGACGACGGCCACATGGCCGTTCTTGCCGCTGGTGATGAACTGCTTGACGCCGTCGATCACGTAGGCGTCGCCGTCCTTGCGCGCCGTGGTGCGCAGGCTCGACGCATCGCTGCCGGCCTGCGGCTCGGTGAGGCAGAAGGCGCCGAGCATGCGCCCCTGCGCGAGCGGCTCGAGCCACTGCTTCTTCTGCTGCGCGTTGCCGTAGCGCATGAGGATGGCGTTGACGGGGCAGTTGGTCACGCTGATGGCGGTGCTGGTGCCGCCGTCGCCGGCCGCGATTTCTTCCAGCACCAGCGCCAGCGTGAGGTAGTCGAGGCCGGCGCCGCCATGCTCCTCGGGCACGCAGATGCCGTAGGCACCCAGCGCCGCGAGGCCCTGATGCGCTTCCTTCGGAAAGCTGTGCTCGCGGTCCCACCTGGGGGCGTTGGGCCACAGCTCGGCTTGCGAGAAATCGCGCACCGCGTCGCGGATGGCTTCCTGGTCTGCTGTCAACAACATGGCAGTTCCTTCTATGTGAAGAGGCGGTCGCCGCCGGGCCGCCCCAAGGCGGACCGCGCCTCCCCCTCGGGGGGTGGAGTTACACGAGCAAGGCGAGTGAAAAGCCGGGGGGCAGCATTTACTTTCCGGCGCCGAGGTCCATGATCAGGCGCGCGGCCATGTACAGGCGGCGTGGAATGGCGCTGATGTCCACGTACTCGGCCTTGTCGCTGTGGTAGCCGAAGCCGGGCAGGCCCAGGCTTTCGATCACGGGCTTGCCGGAGAGCGCCGCATAGGCCGCGTCGGTGCCGCCGCCGGTGCGTTCTTCCACGCCCAGCGTGCCGCCGGCTTCCTTGTAGTACGCCACGGCCTTGTCGACCAGCTTCTTGCCGCCTTCACCGGCATTGAAGGCCGGGCGGCCGCGCGTGACGATCACCTTGACGTCGGCCTCGGGCAGCTTCTTCTGCTGCGCGCGCTCTTCCAGCGTCTTCATGGCGGCGTCGAAGTCTTCGTTGCGCGCATAGCGCACGTCGGCGTTCAGCGTGGCGGTGGCCGGGATGATGTTCGACACGTTGCCGGCCTTGGCGATGGTCCAGTTGAAGCGCAGGTTCTTCGACTTGTCGTCGATGTTCATCGTGCGCAGCACCAGGTCGGAGGCCTCGACCAACGCGTTCACGCCCAGCTCGGGCGCCGCGCCCGCATGCGATGCCTTGCCGGTGATGTTGACCTGCACGTACGCGATGCCAGAGGTGCCGAGCGAGAGCTTCTCGTCGCCTGCACTGGTGGGCTCGAAGGAGAGCACGTAGTCGGCCAGCTTGGCTTCTTCCTGGATCAGGTCGCGCGAGCCGAAGGAGCCTTTCTCCTCGTCGGTGTTGAACAGCACGGTGATGGTGCCGTAGTCGCGCACGCCGTATTCCTTGAGCAGCTTGAGCGTGTGCAGGATGACGGCGTTGCCGCCCTTGTCGTCGGCGATGCCCGGGCCGTAGGCCTTGTCGCCCTCGACGCGGAACGGAGCCTTCGCGAGGATGCCCTTCAGGTACACCGTGTCCATGTGCGACATCAGCAGCAGGTTCTTGCCGCCGCGGCCCTTGATCTTGCCCACGATGTTGTCGCCCACCACGATGCCGGCCGACTTGCTGCGCGTGACGGTGAAGCCCAGGTTCTTGAGTTCGCCCTCGAGGTAGTTGCCGGCGGCGGCGATGCCTTCGGCGTCACCGGTGCCGGTCTCGATGTTGACGAGTTTCTCCAGCGTCTTGATCACCGCGGGCTGCTCGTCGGTGGCAGCCTGGAACAGCACGTTGTCGCGCTTCTGGGCCCAGCTGGCGGCGGGCGCCAGGAAAGCGGCGGCCAGCAAGGCGGCAATGGCGGTACGGTGGATGGATGGGCGCATGAAATCTCCTGCTCTACGCATTTATTTGAATGTCTGAATGAAAAAAAGCCGGGAGTGCCCGTGCTCGGACGCTCCCGACGCTGCTCTTATAGCAATTCGAGTGCCACGGCTGTGCCTTCGCCGCCGCCGATGCACAGCGTGGCCACGCCGCGCTTCTTGCCGCGCGCCTTCAGCGCGTGAATGAGCGTGACCATGATGCGCGCGCCGCTGGCGCCGATCGGGTGGCCCAGCGCGCAGGCGCCGCCGTGCACGTTGACGATCTCGTGCGACACGTCGAGCTCGTGCATCAGCGCCATCGGCACCACGGCGAAGGCCTCGTTCACTTCCCACAGGTCCACGTCCTTCACGGCCCAGCCGGTCTTCTTGAACAGCTTGGCGACAGCGCCCACGGGCGCGGTGGAGAACCACTCGGGCTGCTGCGCGTGCGTGGCATGGCCGACGATGCGGGCGATGGGCCTGGCGCCGATCTTCTTGGCATGCGACTCGGTCATCATCACCAGCGCGGCGGCGCCGTCGTTGATGGACGAGCTCGATGCGGCGGTGATGGTGCCGTTCTCTTTCTTGAACGCGGGCTTGAGCGTAGGGATCTTGTCGAGCTTGACCTTGCCCGGGCCTTCGTCGACCGAGACCACCGTGTCGCCGCCGCGGCCCTTGACCGTGACGGGCACGATCTCGTCCTTGAACAGGCCGGTCTCGGTGGCCTTCTTGGCGCGCTCGACGCTGGCGATGGCGAAGGCGTCCTGCTGCTCGCGCGTGAACTTGTACTTGGCCGCGCAGTCCTCGCCGAAGGTGCCCATCGAGCGGCCCGGCTGGTAGGCGTCTTCGAGGCCGTCGAGCATCATGTGGTCGAAGATGCGGTCGTGGCCCATGCGGTAGCCGCCGCGGCCCTTGAGCATGAGGTAGGGCGCGTTGGTCATGCTTTCCATGCCGCCCGCGACGATCACGTCGTGCGTGCCGGCCAGCAGCAGGTCGTGCGACAGCATCGCGGCCTTCATGGCCGAGCCGCACATCTTGCTGAGCGTGACCGCGCCCGCGCTGTCGGGCAGGCCGCCCTTGTAGGCCGCCTGGCGAGCCGGGGCCTGGCCCTGGCCGGCCATCAGGCAGTTGCCGAACAGCACTTCGCCCACGCTGTCGGGCGCGATGCCCGCGCGCTCGACGGCGGCCTTGATGGCGGCGCCGCCCAGGTCGTGCGCGGAGAGCGACGAGAAGTCGCCCTGGAAGCTGCCCATGGGGGTGCGGGCAAGGCCGACGATGACGATGGATTCGGACATGTGGAGGTCTCCTTCAGGAATGATGTGAAAGCGGAAATCGAAAACAGCCGTACGGGTCAGAAGTGCGTCGCGTGCCCTTCGTGCTGGAAGCGCTGCGACTCTTCGTAGGGGAACACATCGAGCATCTGCCCGGCCTGGATGCGTTCCTTGTGGTGCTGCCAGAAGGCGGCGTCGAGCAGGTCGGCGTGGTGGGCCATGAAGGCCTCGCGCACGTCCTTGTTGCCCAGCAGGAATGGCTCGAAGGTTTCGGGGAACACGTCTTTCGGGCCGACCGAATACCAGACCTCGCCGCTCATTTCTTCTTCCTCGTTGCGCGGCTCCGGCACCTTGCGGAACTTGCAGTCGGTGACGTATTCGATCTCGTCGTAGTCGTAGAACACCACCTTGCCGCCGCGCGTGACGCCGAAGTTCTTCCACAGCATGTCGCCGGGAAAGATGTTGGCCGCCACCATGTCCTTGATGGCATTGCCGTACTCCACCACCGCATGCTCGAGCTGCTCTTTCGCGCGCCTGGCGTGCGCCGGGCTCTCGGGATGGGCCAGCGTGTCGAAGGCTTCCTGCAGGTAGATGTTCAGCGGGATCATGCGCCGCTCGATGTAGACGTGCTTGAGCACCAGCTCCATTTCCCCGTTGCCGTCGCGGTCGCCGATCTCGAGCTGGCTGGGCGCGAACTTGCGGATCTCCTCGATCAGCCCGGGCTCGAAACGGTCGAGCGGAAAACCCACGTCGCTGTACTCCAGCGTGTCGGCCATGCGGCCCACGCGGTCGTGCTGCTTCACGAGCATGTACTTGCCCTTGATCTGCTCGCGCGTGGTGTCTTTCTGCGGCGGATAGAAGTCCTTGATGACCTTGAACACGAACGGGAACGACGGCAGGTCGAACACCAGCATGACCATGCCCTTGATGCCGGGCGCGATGCGGAAGCGGTCGCTCGAGTAGTTCAGGTGCGAGAGGAAGTCGCGGTAGAACAGCGTCTTGCCCTGCTTGGCGAGGCCGAGCGCGTTGTAGATCTCGGCGCGCGGCTTGCGCGGCATGAGCGAGCGCAGGAACTGCACCCAGGCCGAGGGCACTTCCATGTCGACCATGAAGTACGCGCGCGCAAAGCTGAAGAGCATCTGCAGGTCGTCTTCGCCGAACAGCGCGGCGTCGATGTAGAACCTGCCGTGGCTGTCGTGCAGTATGGGCAGCGAGAACGGGATCTCGGTGAAGCCGTTCATGATCTTGCCGACCACGTACGCGCCCTTGTTGCGGAAGAACAGTCCCGACAGCACCTGCAGCTGGAAGTTGGCGCGCAGCTTGACCTGGTGGAAGCGGTTCAGGATGACATGCGCCACGCGCTGTGCGTCGCGCCGCTTGTTGGCGAAGCTGCCGAGCAGGGAAAAGTCGTCGAGCATCTGCTCGACGGTGTCGGCCAGCGTGTCGGGCGACGGGTAGTAGGGCCGATAGGTGGGCGCGCCGCGCGGCTCGATGTACTCGGTGCTGATGGCCGGGCGCACGAAGATGAAGTCGTTCTGGAAGTACGCGCGGTGCAGGATCTTGGTGGTCACCGAGTTGAAAAAGCTCTCGGCCAGCTCGGGCTGGTGGTGGTTCACCAGCAGGCCGATGTAGTGCAGCTTGACCTGGTGCCACACGTCCATGGGCTGCTCGCCGGCCTTGAACTCTTTCTCGAGCCGGGCCACGGCCTCGCTCACGCGCAGGTCGTAGAACTCGATGCGCTCGCGCTGCGCACGCTGCTGGCCGTGCCAGTCGGCGGTTTCGAAGCGGTGCTTGGCGCGCGCCGACTCGGCCCGGAACAACCGGTAGTGCCGGTTGAAGCCGTCCATCATCGCCTTCGCAATGTCATAGGCCAGCGGCGAATCGAGACGCTGCGGGAACATGGCGGGACGGACGGGGTGGAGGAAGACGGCGCTGCCGCCGCTCAGGTGGCCGCGGTGGCGCCGTCGGCCTCGGGCTGCGCCGCCGTGATCGACTTCACCGATGCCCCGGGCTTGCTCCACTTGTGGCGGATGCGCTGCACCGCGGCCTTGTAGATGGCGTCGAGCGGCTGGGTGCCGTCCACGCTCAGGCCGAGGTCCTGCAGCAGGCCGTCGTGCACGCCGAAGGTCCAGCCGTGGATGCGGACCTTCTGGCCGCGCGCCCAGGCGTCGACCATAACGGTGCTGACGGCCACGTTGACCACCTGCTCGGCCACGTTGAGCTCGCACAGCGCATCGACGCGGGCTTCCTCGTCGGGCAGGCTCTCGAGCATCACGTGGTGGCGGTCGCGCACGTCCTGGATGTGGCGGATCCAGTTGTCGGCCAGGCCGATGCGCTTGCCGCTGAGCGCGGCCTTGACGCCGGCGCAGCCGTAGTGGCCGACCACCATGATGTGCTCGACCTTCAGGTGCTCGACCGCGAACTGGATCGCCGAGAGCGCGTTCAGGTCGGAGTGCACCACGATGTTGGCCACGTTGCGGTGCACGAACACTTCGCCCGGCTCCAGCCCGGTGATCTGGTTGGCGGGCACGCGGCTGTCGGAGCAGCCGATCCACATGTAGCGCGGCGTCTGCTGCTTCACCAGGCCGGTGAAGAAGCCGGGGCGGTCACGCTCCATCTGGGCGGACCAGGCACGGTTGTGGGCGAAGAGGTCGTTGAGGTTATCGGTGTCGGACATAGTCAGCTATTGTCGATGAGTCGTGTGTTCTCAGGCTTTGGCAGCCTTTTGCGCCCTGGCCAGCGTGGCGCGCCCCTTTTTCTCATGTTCGCGGACTTCCGCGAGGTTGGCTTGCAGCTCGGCCAGCTGCGCCTCGAGCTGGGCACGGTGCGCGCCCAGCACGCCGAGAAACTTTTCCAGCTGCGGCACCGTGTCGCGCGGGCTGTCGTACATGTCGAGGATGTCCTTGGCCTCCGTCAGGCTCAGGCCGAGGCGCTTGGCGCGCAGCGTGAGCGTGAGCCGGGCGCGGTCGCGCGCGCTGTAGATGCGCTGCAGGCCGGCGCGCTCGGGCGTGAGCAGGCCCATGTCCTCGTAGAAGCGGATGGCCCGCGTCGTGAGGTCGAATTCCTTCGCGAGCTGGCTGATGGTGAAGGTTTGCGCAGGCATGACGACGGTGGAGGCGAAAGGGACGCCGGAAGGAGGGTTACCGGGGCGACAGCAGGTTTCCCCCGCGATCCCTACAATGGAGCCCTCATTCCATGACGTTTACGTAAACGTCAATCTTACATGAACCTCCTCGAACGCGAACTCCACTATCCCCTGGGCGACACGCTGCCCCAGCCCGGCGAAGCCATGGAAGTGGCGCCCGGCGTGCGCTGGATCCGCATGCGGCTGCCCTTCGCGCTCGACCACATCAACCTCTGGCTGCTGCGCGACACCATCGACGGCGTGGCCGGCTGGACGGTGGTCGACTGCTGCATCGCCCACGACGAGGCCCGCGCGCAGTGGGAACAGATCTTCGAGACGCAGCTGCAGGGCCTGCCGATCCTGCGCGTCATCGTCACCCACATGCACCCCGACCACATCGGCCTGGCGCACTGGCTGTGCCAGCGCTGGAACGTGCCGCTGTGGATCAGCTCGACCGACTACCACGTGGCGCGCGTGCTCAGCACCGCCGGCGACACTCTGGCCGGCGGCGAACAGGCCGCGCGCTTCTTCGCCTCGCACGGGCTGACCGACCCCGAATCCATCGCCAAGATCCGCGCGCGCACCAACTACTACGCGAACATGGTGCCCTCGGTGCCCGACAGCTTCGTGCGCATGCTCGACGGCGACACCGTCATGATCGACGGCCATGCCTGGCGCTGCATCAGCGGCTACGGCCATGCACCGGAGCACATCTCGCTGTACTGCGACGAGCTCAAGCTGCTGCTGGGCGGCGACATGATGCTGCCGCGCATCTCCACCAACGTGAGCGTGCACGCGGGCGAGCCCGAAGCCAATTCGCTGCGGCTGTTCCTGGACAGCATCGACAGGTTCAAGGCCCTGCCGGCCGACACGCTGGGCCTGCCCTCGCACGGCAAGCCATTCACCGGCATCCACCGCCGCGTCGACCAGCTGCAGGAGCACCACCGCGACCGACTGGCCGAACTGCTCGAAGCCTGCGTGGCGCGCCCGCTCACCGCGGCCGAAGGCCTGCCGATCCTGTTCAAGCGCGAACTCGA
Source organism: Variovorax sp. MPBD4-3 (assembly GCF_058809745.1). Lineage (NCBI taxonomy): Bacteria > Pseudomonadati > Pseudomonadota > Betaproteobacteria > Burkholderiales > Comamonadaceae > Variovorax > Variovorax sp. MPBD4-3. Next base: position 9,694 of record NZ_JBXASW010000080.1, on the reverse strand, counting down.
CCTGCACCAGATGACCTTCGCCATGGGCGAGACCGTGGCCCACCTGCACCTGCTGTGGTTCTCGGGCCAGGTGAAGCGCGAGCTGGGCAAGGACGGCATCTACCGCTTCGGCCCCCAGGCCACCACGGCTTAGACTCTCCGGATGGACGACACGCTGGCTCAGCTGCGCGCGGGCCGGCTGGCAGGCGCAACAAGAATCGACCTCTCGTGCGGACTCACCGAGTTTCCGCGAGAGGTTTTCGACCTGGCCGATTCGCTCGAGGTGCTGAACCTGTCGGGCAATGCGCTCGACACCCTGCCCGACGACCTGCACCGCCTGCACAGGCTGCGTGTGCTCTTCTGCTCCGACAACCGCTTCTCCGAACTGCCCGAAGCCGTCGGCCGGTGCCGCAGCCTCGACATCGTGGGCTTCAAGGCCAACCGGATCCGCAGCGTGCCGGCCGCCGCCCTGCCGCCTTCGCTGCGCTGGCTGATCCTCACCGACAACCGCATCGAAGAGCTGCCCGATGCGCTCGGCGCCTGCACGCGCATGCAGAAGCTGATGCTGGCGGGCAACCTGCTGCGCGCGCTGCCGCCTTCGATGGCCGGGCTCGAGCGACTCGAACTGCTGCGCATCTCGGCCAACCGCTTCGAGACGCTGCCCGAATGGCTGCCGTCGCTGCCGCGCCTGTCGTGGCTCGCCTGCGCCGGCAACCCCTTCGACACGCAAGCCGAAGACGCCGCCATCGCAGCGCGGTCGGTGCCGCATGTCGACTGGCATGAGCTGACGCTGGGCCGCAAGCTCGGCGAAGGCGCATCGGGCGTGATCCACCAGGCGACGCTCGGCGCATCGCGACAGGTGGCGGTCAAGCTCTTCAAGGGCGCCGTCACCAGCGACGGCTGGCCGCACAGCGAAATGGCCGCCTGCATCGGCGCGGGCGCGCACCCCACGCTGATCGCCGCGCAAAGCCGCATCGACGGGCATCCGCAAGGCACCGAAGGCCTGGTGATGGGGCTGGTCGACCCGCGCTTCACCACGCTGGCGGGGCCGCCCAGCCTGGCATCGTGCACGCGCGACGTCTATGCCGACGATGCACGCTGGCCCGCGGCCGTCGCCCTGCGCATCGCGCGGGACATCGCCTCGGCCATGCAGCATCTGCATGCGCGCGGCATTCTTCACGGCGACCTGTATGCGCACAACATCCTGCGCAGCCCCGAAGGCGAAGGCCGGCTCGGCGACTTCGGCGCGGCCTGGATGAGCGGCTCGCTCGGCGAGGCGCAGGCACGTGCATTCCAGGCGCTCGAAATTCGCGCCTTCGGCTGCCTGCTCGAAGAGCTGCTCGAACGCTGCACCGATGCCGTGCCGGCCTCGGTGAGCGCCTTCAAGGACCGTTGCCTGCAGCCTGTTCCCGCCGCGCGCCCTTCGCTTGCCGAGGCGTTGCCGCTGCTGCAGGAAGCAACCGCCCGATGACGAGACGCCGTCCGCCGCAGCTGCCGCTGCCCACGCGCGACGGCGTGGGGCCCAGCTGCGTCGGGCTGCCGCACGGCCCATGGCCGACCATCGCCGAGTTCCTGATCGAGCGCTTCCCCGCCATCACGCGCGAGGCCTGGCTCGAACGCATCGCGGCCAACGACGTGATCGACGAGCACCACGTGCCGGTGACGGCGCAGCGCCGCTACCAGTCGCCGCTGCGCGTGTACTACTACCGCTCGCTCGACAACGAGGTGCACATTCCTTTCGAGGAACAGGTGGTGTTCCAGGACGACCAGCTGCTGGTGGTCGACAAGCCGCCTTTCGTGCCGGTCACGCCCACCGGCAAATACCTGCAGGAAAGCCTGCTGGTGCGGCTCAAGCGCAAGCTGAAGATCGACGACCTGGTGCCGCTGCACCGCATCGACCGCAGCACTTCGGGGCTGGTGCTGTTCTCGGTGCGCCAGGAAACACGCGGCGCCTACCAGGCGATGTTCCCCGAGCGCCGCATCGACAAGCACTACGAGGCGGTGGTGCCCTGGCAAGAGGGCGTCTCGTCGGTGCCCGCCACCTACCGCAGCCGGCTGGTCGACGACGACCATTTCATGCGCGTTCGCGAGGAGCCCGGCGAACCCAACTCCGAGACGCACATCGAGCTGCTGGCCGCGCGCGACGGCCATGCGCTGCTCAAGCTCTCGCCCGTCACCGGCCGCAAGCACCAGCTGCGCGTGCATTGCCTGGCGCTGGGCATGCCGATCGTCAACGACCCGATCTACCCTGTGCTGCTGCCCGAGAACACCGACGATTTCGACAAGCCGCTGCAGCTGCTGGCCAAGTCGGTGGCCTTCACCGACCCGGTCACGGGCGAGCCGCGCCGCTTCAGCAGCCCCCGGAACCTCTCGCTGGCACCAAGGTGACGCGGACCGGGCGCGGTGCGCACTAAGCTCGTTTCCTGAAAATCTTTCATTCAGGAGACAACCGCACCATGGACACCACCCAACTCTTCTCGCTGAAGGGCCGCACCGCACTCATCACCGGCGGCTCGCGCGGCATCGGCCGCATGATCGCCGAGGGCTTCCTGGCCCAGGGCGCGCGCGTGTACATCTCGGCGCGCAAGGCCGCGGCCTGCGACCAGACGGCGAAGGAGCTGTCGGCCTTCGGCCACTGCGTGTCGCTGCCGGCGGACGTGTCGACGGTGGAGGGCGCGCACAAGCTGGTCGAGGCCTATGCAAAGCACGAAGGCACGCTCGACATCCTGGTGAACAACGCGGGCGCGGCCTGGGGCGCGCCCTACGCGGAGTTTCCGGAAAGCGGCTGGGACAAGGTGGTGGACCTGAACCTCAAGACACCCTTCTTCCTGACCCAGGCGCTCACGCCGATGCTCAAGAAGGCCGCCACGGACCACCTGGCGAAGGTCATCAACATCGCCTCGATCGACGGCATTTCCGTCAACCCGCAGGAAACCTACTCGTACGCCGCCAGCAAGGCCGGCCTGATCCAGCTCACGCGGCGCATGGCCCTGCGGCTGGCGCAGGAGCGCATCGTGGTGAGCGCGATCGCGCCCGGCGCCTTCGCTTCGGACATGAACAAGGACGCGCGCGACCACGGCGACGAGGTCAAGGGCCGCATTCCCGCCGGGCGCATCGGCGTGCCGGAAGACATGGCGGGCGCGGCCATCTACCTGGCGTCTCGCGCGGGCGACTATGTGATGGGTTCGACGCTGGTGGTGGACGGCGGCGTCACGCACGCGCGTTGACACTCAACCAAAGGCTTCAGGACCAGCGGGGAACCGCTTCGTCCTTGAGCTGCCGGCGCAGTTGGTCGTAGTCGGGCACCACGCTCTCGACCGTTTCCCAGAAGCGGTGCGAATGGTCCATCACGCGCAGGTGGGCCAGTTCATGCGCGACCACGTAGTCGATCACCGGCATGCGGAAATGAATGAGCCGCCAGTTGAGCCGGATCGACCCGTCGGCGCTCGCGCTGCCCCAGCGCGTGGCCGCGTTCGACAGCGACAGCTTCTGCCAGCGCACGCCCAGCAGCGGCGCGAAATGGTCTAGCCGCTCGATGAAGAGCTTGCGCGCCTGCCGCGTGAGCCAGGCCTGCGCCGCGTCGCGGATCTGCGAAGGCTCGGCGTTCTGCGCTACCGCCAGGCGCAGAACGCGCGGCCCGTCGCCGACCTTTTCGTCGAGCGTGCCGCCGACGCTGGCAAAGCCGTGCTTCGGGTCGAGCCGGATCGCCACCGGCTCGCCGAGGAACGGAAACTCCGCGCCGTCGCGCCACTCGATGCGCGTGGCCTCGACGCGCGCGTGGCGCTGCTGCGTCTCGGCCAGCTTGCGCAAGATCCAGTCGGACTTCTCGCGGATGGCCGCGTCGACATCGCGCAGCGCCACCCAGCGCGGCGCGCGCACCGACAGCCCCTCGGCACCGACCAGGAAGCCGATGGTCTTGCGGTTGCCGCGCTTGAATTCATAGGCCACCCGCGCAGAGCCGAGCACCAGTTCGCGCGTGGCCTGCGGATGCGCGAAGCTGGCGAGCGTCAGCGTGTCGGCCAGCGGCACGGCCGGCGGGCCGGGCACCAGGTCGCGCGGCGCAGGCGGCGCGGCGGGAACGATGGCGGGAGGCGCGGCCACCGGGCCGGCAGGCTTCTTCGCGCGGCGCCGCGGCTTGGGCGCCGGCGCACGCGGGGCGAACTCGCTCCCCAGCCCTTCGAACAGGTCGAGCGTGAACTGCAGCAGGCCCCCCATGGCGGGTTCTCTCTCGTTCAGCTCGCCGCTTCTTGCTGCAGCTGCGGCGGGCTGTCGCGATAGGCCTCGGGGTCGAGGCGGCGCATCTCGGCCTCGATCCAGGCCTCGACCTCGCGCATCAGCTCGTCGGGCTTGCGGCCGACGCTGGAGATGGCCGGGCCGATCGACACGTCGACCACGCCCGGGCGCTTGATGAAGGCCTTGCGCGGCCACACCTTGGCCGAGGTCACGGCAATGGGAATGACCGGAACGCCGGTCTCGCAGGCCAGCCGCGTGCCGCCGCTCTTGTAGGTGCCCTTCTGGCCGCGCGGAATGCGCGTGCCTTCGGGGAACATGATGATCCAGATGCCTTGCGCCAGCAGCTTGCGGCCCTGGTTCACCACCTTGTTGAAGGCCTGCGCACGCTGGCTGCGGTCGATGTGGATCATGTCCAGCCGCGCCATCGCCCAGCCGAAGAACGGGATGTAGATCAGCTCTTTCTTGAACACGTAGGCCAGCGGATGCGGCATCAGCGTGGGCATCAGGAAGGTCTCGAGCGTGGACTGGTGCTTGACCAGCAGGATCGCGCCGGCGAGCTTGTCGGTCGGCAGGTTCTCCATGCCGCTCACGCGCGTCTTGATGCCCAGCAGCACGCGCGCGCCGCCGATGGCCCAGCCGAGCCAGCGCTCCGCCATCCAGTAGAGCGGAATGCCGCGCTTCCAGAGCGAGCTGACGCACATGATGATGCCCCAGGGAATCACGGTGACGAGCATCCACAGCGCGTGGAGAACGGAACGGAAAAACGCCATCAGACAGTCACCTGCAACGCGGCCCGCGCTTCGCGCGCGAGCAGAAAATCGACAAAGGCGGCGAGATCGGTGTGGACCACCGTGTTCGCCGGGTATTCGGAAGGCAGCGGATCGACGCCGCGGCAGGCCGCGCCCATGCCCGTGAGCAGGAGGTGCGGCTCGCAGCCGGCGGCCGCGCCGGCCTGGAGATCGCGCAGGCTGTCGCCCGCGGTCGGCACGCCCTTCAGATCGATGCCGTAGCGGTCGCCGATCTGCAGGAACAGGCCCGGCTTCGGCTTGCGGCAGTCGCAGTCCTCGTCGGGGCTGTGCGGGCAATAGAACACCGCGTCGATCCTGCCGCCCACCGCCGCCAGCATCTTGTGCATCTTGGCGTGCATGGCGTTGAGCGAGGCCATGTCGAACAGCCCCCGGCCCAGGCCCGACTGGTTGGACGCGATCACCACGTGCCAGCCCGCATGGTTGAGCCGTGCCACGGCTTCCAGCGCACCTGGCAGCGGCGTCCACTCGATGTCGCTCTTGACGAAGTCTTCGCGGTGCACGTTGATCGTGCCGTTGCGGTCGAGGATGACGAGTTTCATGAATGCACTCCCGCTTCGATGCGACGCCGTTCGATCCAGTCGCCAATTTGCGCCACCGGGTATTTCGCCACATCCAGCAACGCAGCGCGCTCGCGCAGGACCACCGGCGACACCAGCTTGAGCCTGAGCAGCTCGCGCACGAAATCGGCGTCTTTCTCGCGTCCCGCCACACACTTGGACAACGCCAGGTCGTGCAACTCCGGACACACCACCGTCAGTTCACCGACATAGTGAAGGCTGGCGCGCTGCATCCAGTCGCCCGGCATCACCGCCGTTTCCGGGCCCACGCCGTCCGCGTGATAGCCGAAGGTGTCGTCGAAGCTCGACAACGCGCCGATGGCGCCATCGATCAGGTCCGACTTCTCGGGATGCAGCGCCGGATAGAGATCGAGTTCGCGCGAGACCAGCAGGCTCTGCGGCGCATCCTGCAACAGGAAGAGCAGCGCCTGGCTGCCGACTACGACAAACGACTGCTCCTGCGCAATCGCGGCCGCCGCGCGCAGCACATGTTCCGCTTCGCTACGCTGCATGTGCGCCTTGCCGCGCCGCACGCAGGAGTTCGCCGCGTTCGCGCTGCGTCATGAGGACGCCGACGGGAGAAACATTGCGCAGCGCCACGGCGTGGTCGTCGGTGCCGCAAGTAGCGGCCTCAATGGCATCGACACCCGCCGCCAGCATGGCCCGCCACTCGTTCCAGTAGGCGTCGGACCGGGTCGCTCCGGCCAGCGCCTGCCATCGTTCGAGCGTTGCCGAAACATCCGCGATCCGCCCCGGATCGGCTCGCAGTCGCGATACCGCCAGGCGGTGCGCCTGGAGCAGGAAATCGTCGATCTGTTGTTGCCGGTTCATGGGGCGAATTATCGAGCGCGGAAACTCAGACGGCCAGCCGCTCGAGCTGCGCCACGCGGTTCATCGCGGCGTGCAGCGACATCAGCAGGCCCAGGCGGTTCAGCCGCAGGTCGGCCTGCTCGGCATTGACCATCACGCCGTCGAAGAAGGCGTCGACCGGCTCGCGCAGCGCGGCCAGCGTCTGCAGCGAGGCGGTGTAGTCGCCGGCTTCGAACTGCGCGTTGGCGGCGGGCACCACCTGCGCCATGGCTGCGTGCAGCGCCTTCTCGGCGGGCTCCTGCAGCAGCAGTTCGCTGACGTGCGCGTCGGCCTCGGGGGCCTTCTTGAGGATGTTGCCGATGCGCTTGTTCGCGGCGGCCAGGGCGGGAGCTTCAGGAAGGATCGCAAAGGCGCGCACTGCGGCCAGCCGCTTCGGGACTTCGTTGATCATTTCCGGATCGGATGCGGTTACTGCCTGAGCCTGAGCCATCGGATATCCCAGCTCACGCACATAGCTAACCAACCTATCGATGACGAAGTCATACACCGAGTAGCCTTTAGCATCAGAGACGAGACCGAAAGCAATATCCCCAGGACGTTGCTTAAAGTGTGCGGCTTCTAGGACGCTAGGCGGCAAGGTAAGTTGCGCCAGCCGCAGGACATCCGGCAAACTCAAAGCTATATCTCGTTCGATCAAAATTCGGATCACGCCGAGCGCATGGCGGCGCAGCGCGAACGGGTCGCGGTCGCCGGTGGGCAGGTTGCCGATGCCGAACATGCCGACCAGCGTTTCCAGCTTGTCGGCCAGCGCGACCACCAGGCCCACGCTGTTGCGCGGCAGCTCGTCGCCGGCAAAGCGCGGCTTGTAGTGGTCCTCGATGGCGTCGGCCACCGCGGCGTCGAGGCCGTCGTGCCTGGCGTAGTAGCGGCCCATGGTGCCCTGCAGCTCGGGGAACTCGCCGACCATGTCGGTCACGAGGTCGGCCTTGGCCAGTTGCGCGGCCTGGGTGGCTTGCGCGGCCAGCGCCGGGTCGCCCAGCTTCTCGGCGATGCCGCGCGCGATGCGCATCACGCGCTCCACGCGCTCGCCCTGCGTGCCCAGCTTGTTGTGATAGACCACCTTGCCCAGCGACTCGACGCGCGAGGCCAGCGACTTCTTGCGGTCCTGGTCGAAGAAGAACTTGGCGTCGGCCAGGCGCGGGCGCACCACGCGCTCGTTGCCGCCGATGACCGCGCTCGCGTCGTCGGGGCTGATGTTGCTGACCACCAGGAACTTGTTGGTGAGCCTGCTCGATGCGTCGAGCAGCGGAAAGTACTTCTGGTTGGCCTTCATCGTGAGGATCAGGCACTCCTGCGGCACTTCGAGGAACTCGCGCTCGAAGCTGCAGACCAGCACGTTGGGGCGCTCGACCAGCGCGGTCACTTCGTCGAGCAGCGCGTCGTCGTGGATGGGCACCGAGCCGCCGCCGACCTTCACCGCCGCCGCGGCCAGCTGACGCGCGATTTCGGCGCGGCGCGCCTCGAAGCTGGCGATGACGGCGCCTTCTTCCTGCAGCTGCAGCGCGTAGCTGTCGGCGTTGCGCAGCACGACCGGATCGACCGCCGCCTCGAAGCGGTGGCCGTGGGTGTCGCGGCCGGCCTTCAGGCCCAGGGCCTCGATCGGCACCACGGTGTCGCCGTGCAGCGCCACCAGGCCGTGCGCCGGGCGCACGAAGCTCACGCTGGTCCAGCCCGGCAGCTCGCAGCCGCTTTCGAGCTGGTAGCTCATGACCTTGGGAATCGGCAGCTTGGCGATGGCTTCCGCCAGCGCCTTCTGCAGGCCTTCGGCCAGCGTGGCGCCCTTGGCGGTGCTTTCGTAGAACAGGGCTTCGGCCTTGCCGTCCATCGCGCGCTTCAGGCCGGGCACGGCCGAGGCGTCGGCACCCAGCGCGCCCAGGCGCTTGAGCAGCGCCGGCGTGGCCTGGCCCGAGGCGTCGAGGCCCACGGCCACGGGCATGAGCTTCTGCGACACGGCCTTGTCGGCGGCGCGCTCGGCCACGTGCGTGAGGTGCGCGGCCAGGCGGCGCGGCGAAGCGTACGGCGTGAGCACCGAGCCGGCCTCGGCCAGGCCTTGCGCCACGAGCTGGTCTCGCAGCACGCCCGCAAAGGCGTCGCCGAGCTTCTTCAGCGCCTTGGGCGGCAGTTCTTCGACAAACAGTTCAACCAGCAGGGAATTCTTCATGGGACTCGTCATGGCTCAGGCCGCCTTCTTCGGTGGCATTTGTGCGACCCATTCGCGCGGGGCCATCGGAAAGCCGAGCCGCTCGCGGCTGTCGTAGTAGCTCTGCGCGACGCTGCGCGCCAGATTGCGGATGCGGCCGATGTAGGCCGCGCGTTCGGTCACGCTGATCGCGCCGCGCGCGTCGAGCAGGTTGAAGCTGTGCGCGGCCCTGAGCACCTGCTCGTAGGCCGGCAGCGCGAGCTGCTCGGTCATGAGGTGCTTGGCCTGCTTCTCGTGCGCGTTGAAGGCGGTGAAGAGGAACTCGGCGTCGCTGTGCTCGAAGTTGTAGGTCGACTGCTCGACCTCGTTCTGCTTGTAGACGTCGCCGTAGCTCAGGCCGTCGGTCCAGGTCAGGTTGTAGACGTTGTCCACGCCCTGCAGGTACATGGCCAGGCGCTCCAGGCCGTAGGTGATTTCGCCGGTGATGGGCTTGCAGTCGATGCCGCCGACCTGCTGGAAATAGGTGAACTGCGTCACTTCCATGCCGTTGAGCCAGACCTCCCAGCCCAGGCCCCAGGCGCCGAGCGTGGGGTTCTCCCAGTCGTCCTCGACGAAGCGGATGTCGTTCTTCTTCAGGTCGAAGCCCAGGGCTTCGAGGCTGCCGAGGTAGAGCTCGAGGATGTTGGAGGGCGCGGGCTTCAGCACGACCTGGTACTGGTAGTAGTGCTGCAGGCGGTTCGGGTTCTCGCCGTAGCGGCCGTCCTTGGGGCGGCGGCTGGGCTGCACGTAGGCGGCTTTCCAGGGTTCAGGGCCGAGGGCGCGCAGGAAGGTGGCGGTGTGCGAGGTGCCCGCGCCCACTTCCATGTCGTACGGTTGCAGCAGCGCACAGCCCTTGTCGGCCCAGTACGACTGCAGTTTGAGAATGATTTGCTGGAAGGTCAACATGAAGCTGGCCGGCGGGGCCGGACATTGGACGGTAGCGCGGCGAAGCACCGCGAAAGCGGGCGATTTTACGTTCGGAGGGCAACTCTCCCACAGCGGCTCGGGAAGTCGCCTGCTCGCGCAGTGGCGCGGCGGGTGAGACAACACCCCACCCCGTACAAATC